>JAPYQD010000010.1:8504-13398 GCA_029937335.1 Gammaproteobacteria bacterium | reverse complement strand
AGCTATCCGATGGTTCGATTCGTAATAAATATGAGTTAAAAATTATGAATAAGACACACCAATCAATGCGAGTCGATGTCAACTTTAAAAGTGAAATTGCCTATTTAACTTCTCAGAGACAACACAGAAATATCACCATACTTTCGGGTAATGTGAAATCAGTTTATGTTTATTTAAAAGCATTCGAAAAAGATGTAGGTGACAACAATAGTGTGATATTTTCAGTCACAAGCGGCGAAGCTGATTTAAAATATAAATCATCATTTTTTACCCCAAAGAGCATGAATTAGATGACTTTTCATAAAAGCCCAATGGCAGTAACCATGTTGGTATTGTTTTTAATTTTAGTCGGTGCAACGTTTTATCGTATTATCACTGCAATAGAAACCCATCCTGGATTGGTGGTTGCAGACGCCTATGAAACGGGTGAGCGTTATGCAGAAATTTTGGAAAATCGTAATAAGTTAGTTCAGCAAGGTTGGAGGCTTGAATTAGAGCTACCTGAAACTATTACTCATAGTATTGAGCAAACTTATACAGCGGTCAGCACTAAGCAGGGAAAGCGTCTTAATAAAGCTAATGCTACTGCTTATTTCTATCGACCGCTTGAAATGAAACACGATTTTTCTAAACCCATGTACGTGAATAAAGAGGGGGCATACCAAGTAGAAGTGATTTTGCCACTCAAGGGAAGATGGGATGTATTGATTGAAATAACCAAGGGCAGCTTTTTGCAACAAACCTCAGCCAAAATGTTTGCTCAGTAACATGAACAAGAACTAATCTTCATGACAATGATTATGATGATGTTCGTAAGTGGCCATTAATTCATCCATCTGATCGGCAAATAAGTCATTAAATTGAGAATCTTTAATAATAGTTTCAGGTTGCCCCATGCAGCAAATATGGCGGTACAAACACAACACTTGCGTTGATTCTTTCATCACCCGGTGTAGGTCGTGTGAGACCATCAGTACCGCACAGCCTTGTTGTTGGTGGATATCTTGAATAAGCTTGTACAGATGCATTTGACCGTTCACATCTAGATTTTGAGCGGGCTCGTCTAGAATTAAGACGTTGGGTTTGTTTAGTAAAGCGCGGGCGAGTAAGACGCGTTGCAACTCACCACCAGAAAGACTTTTTAATGGTGAATCTAGTAAGCCTTCAATGCCTGTTAATAAAGCTGTTTCATGGAGAAAGTTTTTCGCTACTTTTTGATTTAAATTAAGAAAGCCGATTACTGAAATTGGAATAAATGGATTGGGGCTAAAAGTCTGTGGCGTATAACCAAGCCTGATGTCGCCTGAACGTTTAATATCACCACTATCAGCTTTAATCAAACCTAACAAGACCTTAATCAAAGAGCTTTTTCCTGCACCATTGGGCCCAATAAGCGTGATAAATTCACCTGCTTTGAGTTCGAAACTAACGTTATCTAGCACAGACTTGCCATGATGACTTAGGCTGATATTATGGGCGCTAATGAGTGCTTGAGAAGTGGTCACAACAGTTTGATCAAATAAAGTCTATTTTATACCTCAAGATGTCGTTAAGTCTTATCTTAATGAGTAAAAATTGGTAAAATTCTGAATAGTATTTCCATTATTTTTATAACCTGACTAAAAACTCCTTAGCATGCCACATCAACTTATTTTATTGGACGGATCAGCCTTTTTATTCAGGGCTTATTTTTCTACCCTTTCGCAAAATTTAACCAACGACGATGGTTTCCCTACGGGCGCTATGTTTGGCGTTATTAATGCGATTAAGCATTTACAGCGAAAATACCCACAAGCCAAGCTAATTGCTATTTTTGATGCCAAGGGTAAAAATCATCGACACGAACTTTACTCACAGTACAAAGCTCACCGTAAGCCCGCTGATGAAGAGTTGGTGATGCAAATCGAGCCACTGTACGAAATTATCCGTGCCATGGGTTTTCATTTTATGTGTGTACCTGGGGTTGAGGCAGATGATGTGATTGCCACTTTAAGTCGTTGTGCAGATGAGAACAAGTTGAAAACCATTATTGCCAGTGGCGATAAAGACTTGATGCAACTCGTGAGTGACAATATTACTCAGCTCAATATGAAGGGCGACTTATACGATCAAGCAGGCGTAGTAGAAAAGATGGGTGTACGCCCCGACCAAATCTTAGATTTGTTAGCATTGACTGGCGATAGCGCAGATAATATCCCAGGCGTGCCAAGTGTTGGACCAAAAACGGCAATTAAGTGGCTAGATCAGTTTGGCGGTATTGAAGGTATCAAAACCAATGCAGATCAAATTAATGGCAAAGTCGGTGAAAAATTACGCGATAGTTTTGAGTTATTAGATTTGTCTTATCAGTTGGTGCAGCTTAAATTTGATGTTGATTTACCTTGCGATATTTTGACGGATGAACCTGGCCCTGATAACGCTAAATTAGCCAGTTTGTTCCAGCAATATGGATTCTCAATGTGGTTTAAACAGTTAAATATCACTAATGAATCGCCTGCATTAAGGTCAGCAGTACAAGCAACAACTGAACCCTTGGTTAATGTGGTTGAAAACGTGCCAAGTAACGATTTCATGGCTGACTACTCTCAAACGCTGGTATTAGACAATCAAACCTTTGAAACATTGGTGCAAAGATTAGAGAAAAGCGCGACTTTTGTTTTTGATTTAGAAACGACTTCACTAGATTATATGAATGCTCAAATTGTGGGTTGGGTATTTTTAGTAGATAAGGACAGCTTTTATGTGCCGGTTGCACATGATTATTTAGATGCACCAAAGCAATTAAATTTTGCAGACGTGTTGGAAAAATTAAGACCTATTTTAGAAAATTCTGCTATTCATAAAATAGGCCAAAACCTAAAATACGATACTCATGTTTTAGCCAATTACGACCTTTCATTAAAAGGTATTAGTGATGACACCATGGTGAAATCTTATTGTTTAAATTCAGTGGCAACAAGACACAATATGGATGATTTAGCACAGCATTATCTGAATTATCAAACCATTCATTTTGCTGATGTGGCGGGCAAGGGAAAAAAGCAAATTACCTTTAATCAGGTCGGGCTAGAGCAAGCATTTCCTTATGCTTGTGAAGATGTGATTGTAACGCAGGAGCTTAATCAAGTATTGGATGGTGATTTGGCACAATATCCTAAATTGGCTAAACTGTATCAGACCCTAGAAATACCATTAATCGAAGTGTTAGTGCGCATGGAACGTAATGGTGTAGAGCTAGATGTGAATGCTTTGAATATACAACAAATTGACATTGCTGCGCAAATGAAAGACATTGAATCGCAAGCATTTGAGTTAGCAGGTGATGCGTTTAATTTAGAGTCACCTAAACAAATTCAACAAATTTTATTCTCTGAAGATGGTTTGGGCTTAGAAGCCAAAAAGAAAACGCCCAAAGGTGCCCCCTCTACCAATGAAGAAGCGTTAAAGTTGTTAGACCATCCATTGGTTGATTTGATTCTAAGCTACCGAACACTCACTAAACTTAATTCAACCTATTTGGAGGCTTTGCCTAGGCAAATAGACCTTAAAACTGGGCGATTACATACTTCATATCATCAAGCAGTGACGGCCACAGGTCGCCTTTCTTCTTCCAATCCAAATTTGCAAAATATCCCCATTCGTTCTGAGCAAGGTGCGCGCATTAGAGGTGCTTTTATTGCCAACAAAGGCAACGTGATTATTGCAGCGGACTACTCTCAGATTGAGCTTAGAATCATGGCGCATATTTCACAAGATGAAAGCTTACTAAAAGCCTTTAATAATGATGTAGATGTCCATAGCGCCACGGCGTCTATGATGTTTAATGTGCCGCTTGATGAGGTCACAAAAGACCATCGTCGTAATGCCAAAGCCATTAATTTTGGTTTGATTTATGGCATGAGTGCCTTCGGCCTTGCCAAGCAAATTAATGTGTCCAGAACAGAAGCCAAAGCTTATATCGATGCTTATTTTGAAAATTATCCAAGTGTTCTAAACTACATGAATAACACCAAAGAAATAGCTAAAGCACAAGGTTATGTTGAAACCGTGATGGGTAGGCGCTTATATTTACCACAGATTAACGCGAAGAATAAAATGCTACAACAGCATGCCCTGCGCACAGCAATTAATGCACCAATGCAAGGCTCTTCGGCTGATATTATTAAAAAGGCTATGCTCGATGTTTATCAATGGATTGGCGATGACAACCCTGATATTAAAATGATCATGCAAGTACATGACGAGCTAGTTTTTGAGGTGAAAGCTTCAAAGGCGGATGAATTTGCACATAAAATACAAACATTAATGAGCGATACCTATCTATTAGACATCCCGCTGGTGGTTGATGTGGGTATTGGCGATTCTTGGCAACAAGCACACTAGAGGCTATGAAAGAACAAATACAAACCCTATTAACGCAAAGTTTAGAAGCCTTAGTAACTAATGGCGTCCTAACTGAAGTGCCAGACAATATCCGTATTGACCATTCTAAAGATAAAGCACAAGGTGATTTTGCCTCTAATATCGCTATGATGCTTTCTAAACAAGCCAAATGCTCACCGCGTGATTTGGCTCAGAAAATCATTGATAATTTGCCAGATTCTGCAGAAGTAGACAAGGTGGAGATTGCCGGCCCAGGTTTTATTAATTTCTTTATGTCGCAAGACTCGAATGCTTCGGTTGTTAGTCAAATTATTGACCAAGGCAAGACTTTTGGTTTGTCCAACGTGGGCGCTAAGCAACGCGTTTTACTTGAATTTGTATCGGCCAATCCAACCGGTCCTTTGCATGTTGGTCATGGTCGAGGTGCTGCTTATGGTGCCACTGTGGCTAATTTGTTGCGCGCAGTTGGCTTTGAAGTAGACAACGAATATTATGTGAATGATGCGGGTCG
>JAPYQD010000010.1:2523-8404 GCA_029937335.1 Gammaproteobacteria bacterium | reverse complement strand
AAAGCACAATTGGGCGATAGTTATAAAGTCGTGTTTGATCTGGCTATTGATCAAATTCTGGGAGGTATTAAAATTGATTTGGCAGAATTCGGCGTTGAATACCAGCAGTGGTTTTCTGAGCAGTCATTAATCGATAGTGGGTTATCAAAAACCACCGTTGAGGCGTTGCAAGCTTCTGGTCATATTTATGAAAAAGACGGCGCACTTTGGTTTAAAACCACAGAGTTTGGTGATGATCTTGATCGAGTCGTAGTGCGTGATAACGGCATGCACACTTATTTTGCTTCGGATATCGCCTATCACTTAGAAAAATTTGAGCGTGGTTATGACAAAATTATTAATATTTGGGGCTCAGATCATCATGGCTATATTGCTCGAGTTAAAGCCTCTATTAAAGCACTTGGATTTGATGAAAGCAAGCTAGAGATTCTATTGGTGCAATTTGCTAATTTATATCGAGGTGGTAAAAAAGTCGCCATGTCGACGCGTAGTGGCTCGTTCGTTACTTTGGAAGAATTGCGCAATGAAGTGGGTAATGATGCGGCACGTTTTTTCTATGTATTACGCAAATCAGAACAGCACATGGATTTTGACCTTGACCTGGCCAAATCTAAAACCAACGAAAATCCAGTGTTTTATATTCAATACGCCCATGCCCGTATTTGTTCGGTACTGAAGCAAGATGCTGGCGATGCAACAACGATTGATTTGTCATTACTTAATAACGAAGCAGAAAGTACTTTAATTAAACAACTGAACCGTTATAAGGATGTGGTGCAATCTTCAGCGCTTAATTACGAACCTCACTTGCTGGCATATTATTTACGCGAATTAGCCGGTGATTTCCATAGCTATTACAATAACAGTGAGTTTTTGGTCGAAGATGCTACGTTGCGAAACTCTAGATTGTTGCTCATTAGTGCGGTGAAGCAAGTCATTTCTAACGGGTTAAATTTACTCAGCGTGAATGCGCCCGATTCAATGTAATGATAAGCATGTATGAATGATCAGGCACAAAGAGATCAAGCTTTAGACGTCACACAATCTTATATTGTTCAAGCCCCTGCCGGTTCAGGCAAAACTGAATTATTAACACAGCGATACCTTAAGTTACTGACCACTTGTTCAGAGCCCGAGAACATTATCGCCATGACCTTTACCAATAAGGCGGTTGATGAATTAACGGAACGGGTTCTATCGGCTTTACAATCAATCAATCAACCTCGACCAGAAGAGGCGCACAAGCAAGTCACTTATGATCTGGCGCAAGCTGTAATGGTGCGTTCGGATGAGCGAAACTGGCAAGTATTAAGCAACCCCAAGCGTTTAAAAATATCTACCATTGACGGCCTATCTAGTTTGATTAGTAGTCGTTATCCTTCTAAGACACAATTGGTACCTCGCCAAATTATGGCGGCACAATGGCAACGAAATCAAGCTTATAAGCAAGCCGCAATGCAAACCCTGCTATTGGTCGATGATCCACAGCACAGTAAAGCAATTGCTCATTTGTTATTGTATTTGGACAACAATGTAGAAAAATTTTATCGCCTGGTTATACATATGCTGTCTAAGCGCGATCAATGGCTAATGCGATTGTATCGGGGTGAAGCGTTAGATGCCGATGTTTTAAAAAATAGTGCGCAGAAGATTGTCATTCAACACCTGTCTCATTTAGAGCAAGTGGCTAAGTTGCATTTGGATCAATCATTTTTTGAGCTAATGACATCAAGTGCTGATAGTGAGCAAGCTCAAGTTAGCAAACTGCCGGGCCATCAGTTGACAGACTTAGCCAAGTGGCAGGCGATTGAGTCTTTGTGTTTAAACAAAAAAGGACTGTGGCGTAAAAAGTTAGATAAAAATTGTGGCTTTCCTGTTGAGCTGAAAGCGCAAAAAAATGCGTTAATGGAGCATCTGCAGGTATTGTCGACGCAAGATTCATTACGAGAGTTGCTACATCAAGTGACGCAATTACCTGCGCTCGATTTTTCTAAAATTCAAGCAGACACATTGGCAGTGATTGCACAAGTATTAAAACTTTGTGTTGCACAACTAAGTCTGCATTTTGAACAAAAACAAGCGCATGATTTTATCGAAGTGGCGCTGAATGCCAACCAAGCGTTAGACGATCGGTCTAGCGTTAGTGATATCGCTTTGTTTTTAGATTATCAATTGCAGCACTTGTTGATTGATGAATTCCAAGATACTTCTGCTTCACAGTTTAATACCATTGAAAAGCTGATTAAGCATTGGCAACCAAATGACGGAAAAACCTTATTTTTGGTGGGCGATCCCATGCAATCGATTTATCGATTTAGAGAATCTCAAGTAGGATTATTTTTACAAGTTAAGGTAAGCGGTATTGCTAATATTAAACCTACTTCGTTGTTATTAAGTACAAATTTCCGCTCATCTAAGAGCATCGTAGAGGGTAATAACCGGTTTTTCCAAGATATTTTCCCCGCTCATGAGGACATCTATCAGGGTGCTATTGCTTATTCATCTTCTCAATCTGCCTCAAACACAACACAACACCAAGCGATTAATTTTCATCCTTTTTCGAATGATCAATTTGCAGGCGAGGCGCAAACAGTGTTGGATATTGTACAATCCACCTTGGCTGAGCACTCCACCAGCAAGATAGCAATTTTGGTTAGAAGTCGAACACACTTGGTGGAAATCACGCCTTTGTTAAAACAACATAATATTGAGTTTGAATCGTTAAAAATTACCCCACTTAAAGACCACCTATTAACACGAGATTTATTCTCATTGGCACGAGCACTAATGCATCTCGGCGATAAATTAGCGTGGTTAAGTGTGTTGCGATCCCCTTGGTGCGGGCTAACGCTAGACGACCTTTTGGTTTTATCAGCAGACGATAGTCAAATTATTTATGCGCAACTAACTAACGAAAAAACTTTAGCGAAATTAAGCCGAGATGGTCAAAAAAGAGCGCAACATTTGCAGGTATGCTTACAAGCGATTTTGGATAATCAAGGGCGCTTTAATTTTGTTGAATTGCTCACTTTTGCGATTGACCAGCTTGGTATTAGTCGATCATTGTCACAAGCTGATACGCTGATTAAAGACCAGTTTTTGTCTATTGTTAATACTTGCGAACAGCAACAATCATTAGACATTGAGACAATTAAGGCCGCCTTAGATGAGCTGTATGCACCGAGTGAAACAGCAAGCGTAAAGCTCATGACTATTCACCAGTCTAAAGGGTTAGAATTTGACACGGTGATTATGCCAGGGCTTGGTCGTGGCGCTCGAAACGACGACTCGCCAATGATGCACATGAAAGAATTTGCTGATCAGTCTTTATTGTTAGCCCCTATTAAATCCTCGCTTGATACGGATGAGGGGCAAACCTATACGTATTTAAAATTCATTGAGGCACAACAAAATAAGTTCGAGACCATGCGCTTGCTTTATGTGGCGATGACACGCGCCAAACACCAGTTGCATTTATTAGGCCATGTTAATCAAAATCACCAAGTTGCAAAGAAGAGTTTGCTAGCATTGCTCATGCCTTTTTATCAAAATGTGTTTGATCAAATACCAGCATCTCAAATACCAGCTGAAACATCTAATCAAGCACCACCTTTACAACGACTTAAACAAATAATAACACCGCCAGTCAAAGAACAAGAATCAGGTGAAACGCTAGAATATCAGCAAAATTTTGAACGCTTGTTTAAGAGTTTATTAGGCACTTTAATTCATCAATATTACGAACAAGGTTTGTTTGACCCAAGTGCAGATAACATTAAAGCCCGACTGCTTGAAATCGGCACATCGGCAGACGAAGTTGATTATTGGCAAAATTTTGTATTGAGATTATTAAACAACACCAAAGCTGACCCGCAATTTGAATGGCTGTTTAAAGATCGAACTTCTACTTTGGTTGAAGCCGAGTTTATTGTTGATGAGCGCATAATTGCAATCGATAGACTGTTTATCGAAGACGATATTTTATGGGTTATTGACTTTAAAACAGCAGAGCTTTTAGATGACGAATCGCTTGATCAGTTTGTACGCCGGCAACAAGCACAACATGCTAAACAGCTATTGTTTTATCAGGAAACACTATCAAAAGTCTATGACAATCCTATCAAGTGTGCGCTCTATTGCCCTACCGTATCACAATTGATAGAAATTAGCTGATTTTGAAAATTTACCAAATTTTTTGTTTGATATTGCTTAAACACCTTGTTTGATGGTGTTTGTCTTTAAAGATGATCATTTTTAATGCCAAAACAGGTGTTTTTAAGGGGTTGTTTGACTATAAACGGCTTAAATTTTTTGTCAATTTATTGACATTCTAATAATTTCCGATTTTTCTCACAGTGATAAAAACAACGTAAGTATTTGACATTACTACAAAAAAGTAGTAGTATCGAGCCCTTGTTGTGTTATTTTTGTATTTGAGGAGCGAATATGGCGTTATATTTACTGTGGCTTATACTAAGTGTTTTGGCGTCGTTTTTAATGATGAATCTTGTAAAAAATCATTACAGAAAGAAGTCAATCTTTAATCCGTATCGCAGAATATCGCGCAGATGTTTTTGGTGTTCTATGGTGTTGTCTGCGTTGGTTATACCGGTTGTTTACGCCAGTATTTAGATCAACTGCCAATTCTTCTCTCGCCTAGGTACACCGTTTTAACTAATCGATTTGAGAGTATCTGTTCTTTGTCACCTTTGGCGATAATTTTCCCAGCATTTAATACATATGAGTGATCACAGGTATCGAGCATTTCTCGATAATTGTGATCGGTAATTAAAACCCCAATATTTTTATCTCGTAGATGGCGAATAATTTCTTGAATATCTGCAACAGAAATCGGGTCAACGCCAGCAAAGGGTTCATCAAGCAAAATAAAACTTGGATCAAGTGCTAGCGATCTTGCAATTTCCACTCTTCTTCTTTCACCACCAGACAAGCTCAGGCCTTCATTGTGACGAATGTGTTCGATATGAAATTCAGCCAACAATTCTTCAAGCCGATGTTTTCTTTGTTTTTTGTTAAGTTTGTTGTTATTTTCGAGCAATGCCATAATATTGTCTTCAACGGAAAGCTTTCTAAAGATTGATGGCTCTTGTGGTAGATATCCAATACCCATTTGCGCACGCTTGTGCATTGGCATTTTGCTGATATCATGCTGATTAATAAATACCTGACCTTTGTCTGCTTTGACCAGTCCGCAAGCCATATAAAAACAAGTGGTTTTCCCAGCACCATTCGGGCCAATTAGGCCTACTATTTCACCAGATTGTACAAAAAATGACGCATCTTCTACAACGGTACGACCACTGTATGCTTTATAAACATTCTTAATTTCTAGAACTTGTTGCATAAATATATACCTAATTGCACTGTTTGCTGATAGAATCTGATTTTAACCTAATAAATTTGAGGATATTTATGTTTAATAACAACGATAAAGACACAGAACAAAGTAGAGCAGAAAGCGAAGTCCCTTCTAGAAGTATTCTCCATACAGCTACTAATAACACCCTAGTTTCTGAAAAATGCATTATAACTGGTGAGGTCACTGGTGAAAATGATATGGATGTACTGGGCAGGATTGAAGGCACTATCTTGCTTAAGAATAATTCCGTCAGAATTGAAGATACTGCAGAGGTAAATGCAGATATTTTTGTTAATAAAATTAAAATTTATGGAAAAGTTACTGGCAATATTGAAGCCAAAGAGCGCATTATTATTCCTAATGGCGGCTCTGTTATTGGCGATATGATCGCCCCTTCTATTGTGTTAGAAGATGGCGCGTATTTTAAAGGCAAGATCACTATGACCGACAAGCCTATGATTGATCTTAAGAAGGCAAAATCTTCTGACAAAGTGCCTGAAG
>JAPYQD010000010.1:0-2423 GCA_029937335.1 Gammaproteobacteria bacterium | reverse complement strand
ATAATGAAACAAAAAATCATCAAGTTAATATTGGTCGCCTCTGTATCTGTGTTTTTAAGCGCTTGTTGGCACGAAGTAGAAGTGGTTAAAGCGGAAGCGATAGTCTTACCTTCTACACCTGTTGCTGCAACATCTGATTTAGTTGAAACAGACATCATGCCAAGTTATTCTAAGTAGTTAGTGCTTCCAAAGTTCAAACATTTCCCAATAGATTTTAGCGACATCAATAAAAGCAAAATCACTTTTGTTTTGATTGTTAATGACTTGATCTAGATAATTTTTGGCTTTTGATAGGTTTTTATCGACATTCCTGCCCTCGGCATACATTACCCCTAATTCATATTGGGCAGATATATCACCTTGTTTAGCTAAAAGTTCTAGATGGTGACTATTTAGATTTTGATCATTTGCATGATTATTAGCTTGTGCAAATCCTGCAGTACATAATAAATAAAGTGTAATCAGCTGCGCCTTTAGGTGTGCCTGATTCATTAGAGTTACTCAGATGACAAGAAGCTCATACTGTTTTTATTAATTAACCCCAACGCTATATCTCCACCACTGACAACACAAGTTAGTGGGTTTTCGGCAATATGAGCGTCAAGATTGGTTTGATCTTTTATTAATCGGCCTAACCCTTCAAGTAATGCACCACCACCTGTTAGCATCACGCCATTCTTTGCGATATCAGAAGCAAGTTCTGGCGGTGTTTGTTCAAGCGCGGTTCTTACTGCACCAATAATTGCGGATAAAGGCATTTTTAAGGCTTCTAAAACTTGGGTGTTGGTCATGATAAATTCGGTTGGCAGACCTGTCAATACACTTCTACCAACATAAGTTTTCTTCTTAATAGTCTTAGATTTAAAGGCAGAACCTACTTCTTCTTTAATTTTCTCACCAGTAATTTCTCCAATGATGGTGTCATGCTTATCACGAACGTACTTAACAATACTCTCGTTAAAACTATCGCCAGCAACACGTAAAGAATCTGCATAAACAACACCATTTAGAGACATAATGCCAATCTCGGTAGTGCCACCGCCAATATCAATTACCATGTGTCCTTCTGACTCGCTAATTTCCATGCCTGCACCAAGTGCAGCAGCAATAGGCTCATCAATTAAGAATACATTTCTTGCGCCCGCTTCAACCGCGCTTTCTTTAATAGCACGACGCTCTACCTGAGTAGCACCACAAGGCACACAAATTAAAATATCGGGTGATGAGGAAAAGAAGCTTTGATTTAACACTTGACGAATAAAGTGTTGCAACATCTTCTTGGTGATGGAGAAGTCAGCAATCACACCGTCTTTCATCGGCCGGATGGCTTCGATAGAGCCTGGCGTTCTACCGAGCATGTTTTTAGCTTCTTTGCCAACGGCAATAACGATTTTTTCTAAAGACCCGGGTTCATCGCGAATAGCAACAACAGAGGGCTCGTCAAGAACTAGCTCACCATTTAAATAAATCAGTGTATTAACGGTACCTAAATCGATCGACAAGCACTTTGGCTTGAATAAATTAAGTGTAAACATAAAACCTCCTCAAGTTTAGTTATGCCGACCTTTTATTGACCTGCATAATTTAGATGTTATTTATTAACCGCTCCTTTTAGTGCTTTACCTGCTTTAAAGGCGGCTACTTTAGAGGCTTTAATCTGGATAGATGCACCGGTTTGTGGGTTACGACCTGTGCGTGCTGCACGATCTCTAACTACAAAAGAACCGAAGCCTGTTAGTTGTACGCCATCACCACTCGCCATAGCGCTAGTAATTGCATCTGTTGTTGCGTTTAATGCACGAGCCGCATCTGCTTTAGACATTCCTGCTTCTGATGCAATTGTATCGATTAGTTCTGTTTTATTCATTTTTTTACTCTTCTTTTAATTGAATTAAAGTTAATATCTAACAGGGTATCTATTTAAGGAGATAGTCAATAAAGGTTAAGTTATTGATGCCCTGTCAAACACTAACAGCGCAGATTGTACCATTATTAAACCTCTGCAGGGGGGGGGCTTTATTAGCTATGTGATTGAAGTAACGCATTAATCATTGCAACAGCATCGCAACCCGCACCAAACGCTTGGTGTTGATTGTTGAAATCAACACCACCAATACCAACAATGGGAATAGTGAGTACTTTCTTTGCTTGGCTAATTATTTCTAAAGAGCAATGCGGTGCGTTAGGTTTGGTGCTTGAGGGGAATAGTGTGCCAAAGGCTACATAACTTGCACCTTGGATTTGCGCTTGTTTGGCGGAATCAATATCGTTGTAGCACGACACACCGATAATGGCATTATCGCCCAGTTGTTGTTTGGCTGTTTGGATAGAAGCATCATTTTTGCCTAAGTGCACACCATCGGCGTTTATTTTTTGCGCTAGGTTAATATCATCGTTGATGATAAATAAAGTATTATGTCTTA
>JAPYQD010000139.1 GCA_029937335.1 Gammaproteobacteria bacterium | reverse complement strand
ACAAGATTAAGCAGGCTTTTGATCCAGACTCTTTGTTAAATCCTGGCAAAGCAGTGCCCGAGCTTCACCGTTGTGCTGAGTTGGGCGCTATGCATGTGCATCATGGTGAGTTGCCACACCCAGAATTGGAGCGATTTTGATGACAGATAGAATCGTCCAACTACAAGCATTGGTTCAAGCGTCAGACAGTTTGCACATCAATACCGAATGGCTAGATTATGCTGGTGTGGTGGAATACTACCCAGAAGAACTGGTGATGACCGTTAAGGCGGGCACCACCATTGCTGAGCTTAAAAAACAGCTAAGTAAAAACAACCAATCCTTAACTTTTTATACCAAGGATGACAGTGACAGTATTGGCGCTGTATATGCCAATGGCGGACAAGATATCTCTGACAGCGTTTTAGGGGTGCAAATTATTGATGGCAATGGCGAGGCATTAAATTTTGGTGGTCAGGTGATGAAAAATGTCGCTGGCTATGATGTGGCGCGTTTATTGGTTGGGTCTAAAGGTAAGTTAGCTGTGATTACACAAATTAGTTTTAAGGTGTTGCCAAGTACTTATGTTGGTGAGCTTTCAGTACCGATTAAGGCTAACAATAACCCAGCATTACGAGTTGAAATTGAGCAAAGATTAAAGTCAGTATTTGATCCTAAGGGTATTTTTCAGTAATGCAAACGAACCATATTCAAAATCAAAAAGCCAATGAGATTATTCGTAAGTGCGTGCATTGTGGATTTTGCCTAGCCACTTGCCCCACTTATCAACTTTTAGGTGATGAATTAGACTCACCTCGTGGGCGTATCTATTTAATTAAATCCTCACTTGAGAATAATTATTTTTCCGATGAAAGTATCAAGCACCTCGATCGTTGCTTGACTTGTCGTTCGTGTGAAACAACTTGCCCATCAGGGGTTGAATATGGAAAGTTGATTGATATTGGTCGTGAATTTGTCGAACAGAAGCGCCCAATTTGGCAAAAGGTGATGCGCTATTCTGTGCGTAAATTATTAACTACGCCATTATTGTTTAATCCGATTGGCTTTATTTCAAAACACTCAAGCAAGCAAGGCGAGATCATTAAGCCAAGTGTCAATAGTAAAAAAGTATTACTATTGGGTGGTTGTGTACAGCCGGTACTTGCGCCGAACATTAATCACAGCATTAAAAACATCTTGGCCAAGTTGGGTTATGACGCGATTGAAACGCCGCAAAAACAATGTTGTGGTGCAGTTGATCAGCATTTGAGTGCTGAGCAAGATGCCATGGTTAAAATCAGAGCGAATATAGATGCTTGGTTAGCATATGACGTTGACAGTGTTATTTCTAGTGCTAGTGGTTGTGGTTTAATGGTGAAGGATTACGCTTCCCTGTTTAAAGTCGGTGATGACTATTATCAAAAAGCAAAACTCATCTCTGGCAAAACTCAAGATATTGCCGAGTTTTTAGTGGATAAAGATTTGTCAAAACTCAATTTAGACAAGGTTGATATTTCTTATCATGAGCCATGCACATTGCAGCATGGACAAAAGTTAGCAGGTTTGGTTAATTCTATTTTAGATTCGTTGGGTTATCATCCAGCCAAAGTGCAAGATTCTCATTTGTGTTGTGGTTCGGCAGGCACATATTCAATCTTTCAGCCAAAACTTTCACAAGAACTAAAGATTAATAAAATGAAACACTTGCAGGCATCTAATCCACAGATGATTGTTACCGCTAATATCGGTTGTTTAATGCACCTGCAAAAAGGCACTAAAATACCGGTCAAACATTGGATTGAGTTATTAAATGGGTAGAAGAAGAAAACCAAAGGCTAAAACTTACGAATTAGAAATCGAATCACTCTCACACGAGGGGCGTGGTATTGCGCATTTAGAAGAAAAAGTTATTTTTGTTAGTGGCGCATTGCCAGGTGAAACCGTGATTGCAGATCGTACTTTTTCACGGGCTAAGTTCGAAGAGGCGGATGTTAAAGAGGTATTAAAGCCAGCAGATAATCGAATTACACCTAAGTGTGAAGTGTTTGGTATTTGTGGCGGCTGTTCATTTCAACACCTGTCTAGTGAAGATCAGATTGAAGCTAAAGGTAACTGGCTTAAAGACGCTTTTTCTGGCCAAGCCAAAGTTGAGCCCAAGCATTGGCTAGAGCCACTACAAGTCGAGAGCTGGGGTTATCGTCGTAAGGCGAGGCTCGGCGTGCGCTATGTGGCCAAAAAAGAAAAAGTATTGGTGGGTTTTAGGGAAAAGAAATCTGGCTTTATTACTAACATGAGTCGTTG
>JAPYQD010000138.1 GCA_029937335.1 Gammaproteobacteria bacterium | reverse complement strand
GAATAATGAGCGTGTGCCCAGGTGAAGCAGGATAAGTGTCAATAAACGCTTTGGTATGCTCACACTCATAAATAACGCGCTCGTCTCTTAATTTACAAAAAATACAATTGTCACTCATGCTGAATCCTGTTTTAAAAAATGGTTAATTTGAGTGCGAAATCTTACCTTAAGGACGCCACTAAGACAATACAGAAGAGAGTAATGCTTGGGTGTAATCGTTTTTAGGATTGGCGAGAATATCGTGGGTAACGCCACTCTCTAGGGATTTACCCTGCTTCATCACAATCATGTGATCAGAAAAATAATCCACGATGGAGATATCGTGAGTAATGATGATATAACTCACGCCCTTCTCGCGCTGCAAGCGTAACAATAAATCAAGTATTTGCACCTTAACAGTGGCATCGAGTGCTGAGGTAGGTTCGTCACAAATAATCACTTCTGGGTTAACGCTAATGGCACGTGCAATTGATAAGCGCTGTAATTGACCGCCTGAGAGTTCGTGTGGGTAACGGTGCATGAGTTCGGGCTCAAGCTCTACTTCTTGTAGTAGCTCTCTCAAATAAGTGGTGTTTGCTTGGCTTGGATTTAGCGCTTGCAGGCCTTCAAGTAAGGTTTGTGAAATACGCATACGCGGGTTAAAACTCGAGGTGACATTTTGAAACACAATTTGCACCTTGGAAGCATAGGCCTTACGCGCATAACCTGTAATCGGTTGATTGTTCATATCAACATAGCCGCCATGTAAATCTAACTGGCGCATAATGGCTTTGGCGAGTGTGGTTTTACCCGAGCCGGATTCACCAACAATGGCAAGGTTTTGCCCTTGCTTAAGGGTGAAACTAATCTCATCAACGGCTCTAACATAATCTGTAGTACGCCGAAATAGGCCAGTTTTAATCGGGAAATAAACCTTAACTTTTTCACCTTTAATAAGCACATCACCAAAGGTTTGGTCTCGACTTCCTTTGGGTAAAGAGACTAAAAGTTTTTTAGAATAAGCTTCGATTGGATTTTGAAAAAATTCGGTTTTATCTCGATTTTCAATGATGCTACCTTGATGCATAACCGCCACCCTATCTGCCATCAGTTTGACCACGGATAAATCGTGTGTAATCAGCAATATCGATAATTTACGATTTTTTCTTAGATTTAGCAATAACTCTAATACTTGTTTTTGTGTGGTGACATCAAGTGCGGTGGTTGGCTCATCAGCAATCAGTAATTTGGCACCACCGGCGAGTGCACAAGCGATCATCACCCGTTGTTTTTGTCCGCCAGAGACTTGATGAGGATAGCGTGTTACCATTTGATTACTAGTATCCAAATCAACTTGCTTAAAAAGGTCTAAAACGCTTGATTTACGCTGTTTTTTGCTTAAATTGGTATGCAAGGCTAACACCTCATCTACTTGCTCGCCAATGGTCATAATTGGGTTTAAGCTGTTGGTTGGATCTTGGAAAATAAAGGCGATTTCTGAGCCACGAAAATTTTGGATATTTTGTGAACGACTTAAATCGGTGCCTTTATAAGTGATCTTTCCACTCTTTTTAAGGTTTTTTGCCAGTAAATCAACCACACTTAAGGCAGTTAAACTCTTTCCAGAGCCGGATTCACCCACTAAAGCAAAGATTTCCCCTTGGTTAATACTGAAGCTAATATTTTTTACGATTTTTTGTGATTTGGTGAAAATTGATAGATTTTCAATCTCAAGCAAAGGTTTAGGCATCTTCGTCTCCTTTTGGATCAAATACCTGACGCACACGATCAGCAAATAAATTGGCGCTAAGTACCAGGATAAACATAAAGATGAAGCTAGAGGCTAATGGCCACCACACCACTGGATCAGTTGATAATTCTAAGCGTGCAGCGTTAATCATATTACCCCAACTCATGGTGGTGGCATCGACACCGACACCCACATAGGACAACACCGCTTCAATCAATACCAAGCCTGAAAAATCCAACACAATGGAGATGAGCACCAAATGCATGACGTTTGGCATGAGGTGATTAAACAAAATCTTGATATTACTAACACCGAATACTTTGGCAGCTTGGACAAATTCTAACTCTGAGAGTTTGAGTGTTTCTGCGCGAATTAAGCGACATAATCCGGTCCATGAAGTGAGTGCTAAGATCACACAAAGCAATAATAATTTGAGGTCTGATCGCTCTAAAGCAGAGGCATAATCAGAGGCATGTTCGTCCATATATACTTGCAAGATTAACACCAAAGCGGCGATGAGTAGAATGCCTGGAATGGCATTAATGGTGGTGTAGATATACTGAATCACATCGTCAGTTTTGCCTTT
>JAPYQD010000137.1 GCA_029937335.1 Gammaproteobacteria bacterium | reverse complement strand
TTGTGCCATAACTTCGGTCCATACAACATCATCAAACTTTTGACTGGCTTCTTCCATAATTAACAAATTCTAGGTAGCTGATCTCCTATTAATTTATCGATAATCTTAGTGCCACCGAACAAAGTAGTTAATGCCACAATACCTTCTGGCCCGTCCGTCACTTCGCCAATAATACAAGCATTTTCACCTTCTTTAGTCTGTTTCATGGTTTTAAGTACCAAATCCGCATCTTCTGCTGCTACCACACAAACTAATGTACCTTCATTAGCCAAGTAAAGCGGGTCCAATCCAAGTATTTCACAAACACCGCGAGTTGGCACCCTAACAGGTACAGAATTTTCTTTAATTTGTATGCAAACTTTAGAATCTTGGGCAATTTCATTAAGCACCGTTGCAACACCGCCGCGAGTTGCATCGCGCAATGAATGGATATTATCTGAAACACTGAGCATTTTTTGCACTAAATAATTCAGTACTTGGCAATCACTATCAATATCTGCTGAGATGGCTAATTCTGCTCGTGATTGCATAATGGTTGCACCATGATCGCCTATATAGCCATTAACAATAATTTTGTCACCCACACAAGCGCTGCTCGAATGAATCTCTACCCCTTCCGCTATGACACCCACACCAGCTGTATTAATGAATATTTGATCAGCACTACCCCTTTCCACCACTTTTGTATCGCCACACACGACTTTAACGCCAGCCTCTTCAGCAGTCTTTTGCATAGATTTTATAATTTCATCCAAGGTCGAAATAGGAAGACCCTCTTCTAAAATCAGTCCACAGGTTAGATACAGAGGTTTAGCGCCACTCATTGCTAAATCATTAACCGTGCCAGTAATGGCTAATTTGCCAATATTGCCACCTTTAAAAAATAGAGGACTAACGACATAACTATCTGTTGTTAATGCAAGCTGACCTGATGGCATATCAAACCGAGCCTGATCTTCCATTGTTGCGAGGTAATCATTATTAAAGGTGTCGACAAAAATATCTTTTATTAAATCACTGCTAGCCTTGCCACCACTACCATGTGCCATAGTTATTTTCTTATCTTTATATTTTTTATTCATTATTTTTTAGTAATTAAATCAATATTTTGGCCATAAGAATACTGTGCAGAACACGCACCCTCTGTTGAAACCATTAATGCACCCAAAGGTTTTTCTGGTGTACACTCTTTACCAAAAACTTTACACTGCCACGGTTTTAATACACCTTTTAACACTTCACCACATTGGCAAACATCCGGATCTGTTACGGTAACCTCCTTTAACTTAAACTCAACTTCAGCGTCATACGCGCTATATTTAGCATTGACCTTGACACCTGAATGATTAATTGAGCCTAAGCCACGCCATTCAAAAAATTCTCTCAATTCAAACACTTCTTGAATTGGACTCAATGCACTTGCATTGCCTTCGTCATGGACTAGCCTACTATATTGGTTTTCAATTTTTGCCTCTCCGTTCTTCAATTGTTTTAATATCATCCAAACAGATTGTAGAATATCCAATGGCTCAAAACCAGCGGCCACTAGTGGCTTATGATAATCGTCAGCGATAAAATCATACGGCTTAGTGCCAATAATCAAACTAACATGGCCAGGACCTAGAAAGCCATCAATACGCATGCCAGGTGAATCTAAAACTGCTTTTATCGTTGGAATAATGGTGATATGATTACAAAATAGATAAAAATTATCAACACCCTGTTTCTGGGCTTGCATTACAGATAGCGCTGTTGAAGGCATTGTTGTCTCAAACCCTAATCCAAAGAATACCACCCTCTTATCAGGATTCTTTTGTGCAATGGCTAGTGCATCCAAGGGTGAATAAACCATACGAATATCACTACCATCTGCCTTTAAATCTAGCAAACTTCTATCACTTCCTGGCACACGCATCGCATCCCCAAACGTGGTAAAAATCACATCCTTGTGCTCGGCAATACGAATACAATTATCAACTACAGAACGTGGTAGAACACACACAGGGCAACCCGGGCCATGAACAAACTCTAATTTTTTAGGTAATAGTTGATTCAATCCATAGCGAAAAATAGAATGGGTATGACCGCCACAAACTTCCATAATTTGAATTGGCCTATCTTCTTTAAGCTCAATCTCTGAACATAACTTATCTATCTCTTTGAGGATTTTCTTAGCCTGCTCGGGATCTCTAAACTCATCGACATATTTCATTATCTACTCCCCTGATCAAGGTCTTCCATGGTTGCGGATAATTCACCTATTTCATCTAAAATTTTCAATGTTTTATGCGCCTCTTCTTCGTCAACAACACTCA
>JAPYQD010000136.1 GCA_029937335.1 Gammaproteobacteria bacterium | reverse complement strand
GGGACATTAATTACCAGTGAGGAAAACATTATGGAACAAGCCGTTATTTCAGGCATCGCGCATAATATTGATGAAGCGAAGTTAAGCTTGATTGGTGTGCCAGATGAACCGGGCATTGCTTTTAAAATTTTAAAGCCAATCAGTGAAGCGAACATCGAAGTTGATATGATTGTACAAAGTGTGTCTGCACGCGAAGGCTTAACTAATTTTGCCTTTACCGTGCATCGTAGTGACTTTGATAAGGCGCAAGCGATCTTACAAGGTATTTGTGATGAGTTAAGTGCTATGGGTGTACAAACTGATGATAAAGTGGTTAAAGTGTCTTTAGTGGGCATTGGTATGCGTTCACACGCAGGTATTGCAGCGCAGATGTTTGAAGTATTACATCAAGAGAATATTAATATTCAAATGATCTCTACTTCAGAGATTAAAATATCGGTTGTAATTGATGAAAAATATTTAGAATTAGCGGTGCGTTCATTGCATAGCTCATTTGAATTAGATAAGGAATAAAGATGCCAGGATTTGACGATAGAGATGGTTTGATTTGGTTTGATGGTGAATGGGTTGATTGGCGTGATGCTAAAGTTCACGTATTAACACACACTTTGCATTATGGCATGGGTGTGTTTGAAGGTGTTCGTGCCTACCAAACTGATAATGGCCCCGCAATTTTTAGAATTGAAGAGCATACGGATCGGTTGTTTAATTCTGCCAAGATTATGAATATGGACATTGGTTTTTCTAAAGAAGAAATCAATCAAGCGCAAAAAGACGCCGTGGCTAAAAACAACCTTGATAGTGCCTATATTCGCCCAATGAGTTTTTATGGCTCCGAAGGTATGGGTTTGCGAGCTGACGGTTTGAAAGTGCATACGATTATTGCTGCGTGGGAATGGGGCTCGTACTTAGGTGAAGACAACATGGAAAATGGTATTCGTATCAAGACTTCAAGCTATACGCGTCACCATGTTAATATTGCCATGACTAAGGCCAAGGCAAATGGTAATTACATTAACTCTATGTTGGCTTTGCAAGAGGCATTGACTGATGGTTACGATGAGGCATTGTTGTTAGATGTCGATGGCTTTGTGGCTGAAGGTAGTGGTGAAAATTTCTTCATTATTCGTGATGGTGTTATTTATACGCCAGATCTTACTTCAGCGTTGGCGGGCATTACCCGTGATACTATCTTTACTTTGGCGAAAGATTTGGGTTATAAAATTGTTGAAAAGCGCATTACCCGTGATGAAGTGTATTGTGCAGATGAAGCTTTCTTTACCGGCACAGCGGCAGAGGTAACCCCGATTCGTGAATTGGATAATCGCACAATCGGTGCTGGCACACGCGGACCAATAACCAAGCAATTGCAAGCCTTGTACTTTGATTGTGTTTATGGCCGCAATGAACAATATAAAAATTGGATAGCCAAAGGAATATGTCGATGAGTGAAATAGTAGATGATTTTCAACAAAAACATGTTAGTTTTTTTATGGTAGAACAGAAAGACTTACCTTTTCATTGCCCGCCAAAAGATGCGCAAAAGTGGAGCATGCACCCTAAAGTATTCTTAAAATTTGATTCAACAGGTAAAGCCGCTTGCCCGTATTGCGGTGCAAGTTATGAACTGACTTAATCGGCCTTTGATCATATTATGGACAATCAACCAACCAATGTTGTTTTAGTCGGCCCTATGGGCTCTGGCAAGACTTCGGTTGGCCGTCGTCTTGCTTGTGTGTTAAAGCGCGACTTTTTTGATTCTGATTTTGAGATTATTGCTCGCACCGGTGTTGCGATTGATCATATTTTTGACGTAGAAGGTGAAGAAGGGTTTCGTCAGCGTGAAACTCAAGTACTCAAAGATTTATGTGAAATCCCTAATATTGTTATTGCCACTGGTGGTGGTATTGTTGTCAAAGAAGAAAATAGAGCACTGCTAAAGCGCGATAGTTTTGTGGTGTATTTATCTTCTAGTATTGCGCAGCTGGTGAAACGTACGGCTAATTCTAAGTCGAGACCTTTGTTAGAACAATCAAGCAATCGAGAACAAACCATTCGTGATTTAGTCAACGCTAGAGAAGATTTTTATCAAGAAGTTGCTGATGTGGTGATTGAAACCACGGGTAAAAAACTCTACGCTATTATTAATGAAATTAAAAAAGCAGTACTGAAATGAAGCGAGCTTTTATCACCATTGCTGCATTATTAACTGGTCTTAACGTTCAAGCAATTAGTGAGCGTGAGTTTGTTGAGCAGCTAAAATCTACCCATCCTTTTTTTGAGCAACAAGCATTAAGTAGTCAAATTAAACAAGTTGAAAAA
>JAPYQD010000135.1 GCA_029937335.1 Gammaproteobacteria bacterium | reverse complement strand
ACCAAGCCATGAAACAGTTAAAATCTAAGCTTTATGAACTCGAGATGCAAAAACGCAATAGCGAAAACCAAGAACTAGAAGACGCAAAATCTGATATTGGCTGGGGGCATCAAATTCGCTCCTATGTACTTGATCAGTCTCGTATTAAGGATTTGCGTACTGGGGTAGAATCAACCAACACACAAGATGTGCTGGATGGTAACTTAGACAAATTTATTGAAGCCAGTCTTAAAGCTGGCTATTAGGAGAATAAAATGACAAGCGACACACAGCAGTCCTCTGGGAGGGTAACACATTATGACATGATAGCCATTGGCGCAGGTTCTGGCGGATTATCGGCGGTTGAGCGTGCCAGTGAATATGGCAAAAAATGCCTGGTCATTGAAGTAAAAACCATTGGTGGTACTTGTGTGAATGTTGGTTGCGTACCTAAAAAAGTTATGTGGTTTGCTGCCAATACTGCAACACAAATTAATAGCGCTCAAGGTTTTGGCTTTGATGTTGAGGTGAAAAAATTTTCATGGAAAAAGCTAAAAGAAGGTCGAGAAAATTATATTAAAGGCATCACCAATTGGTACGATGGTTATTTAGAAGACCTGGGTATTGACTATATTCACGGCTTTGGAAAGTTGGTTGATAAAAATACGGTTTCTGTCAATGGCGACACTTACACGGCTGATCATATTGTGCTCTCCCCTGGCGGTGAGCCTGCTGTTCCTCATATCGAAGGTGCTGAGTACGGCATTACCTCAGACGGATTTTTTGAATTAGAAGACTTACCTAAAAAAGTTGCGGTAATTGGTGGTGGTTATATTGGCGTTGAGCTGGCTGGCGTACTCAATGCGCTTGGATCAGAAGTAGAAATTTTTGGTCGTGCTGATACCTTGCTCAGAGGTTTTGATTCGATGATCCAAACCGCACTGGATAAAGACTACACGGCGCATGGTATTATTATTCACCACAATACTCAGATTGACAAAGTAACCAAAGACAAAACCGTGGTCACCAACCAAGGTGAGTTTTCTGGTTTTGACCAAATCATCTGGGCAGTGGGAAGAAACCCGATGACACAACATCTTGGCTTAGAAAATGCCGGTGTTAAGTGTAATCAACGTGGCTTTATTCCTACGGATAAATTCCAAGTCACCAATGTTGATAATATTTTTGCCTTGGGTGATGCCACCGGTCGTGCGCCATTGACACCTGTCGCTATTGCAGCAGGCAGAAGACTGTCTGATCGCCTGTACAACGGTATGACCGATCGTCACCTCGATTACAACAACATTGCTACTGTGGTTTTCTCTCATCCGCCGATTGGTACTATCGGATTAACGGAAGATGAGGCCAATGAAAAATTCGACAAGATAAAAATCTATAAATCAGAATTTACCCCAATGGCAGATGCTTTACTTGATCACAAAACCACCACTGCTTTAAAGCTTGTATGTGAAGGTGATGATGAAAAAATCGTTGGTTGTCATATTATGGGACATGGTGCTGATGAGATGCTACAAGGTTTCGCCGTTGCCATTAAGATGGGTGCGACTAAAAAGCAGTTTGATGACACAATAGCGATTCATCCGACGAGTGCTGAAGAACTGGTTACCTTAAGATAATTAACGACGATTCATTTTGCGCCATTTATAGGGCTGAATAGGTTGCGTGTAAAAACCCCAGAAACCCAGTTTCTCTGCTTTGGCTAAATCCTCTTCTTGTCGGTAAGTATTTTTATAAGAAAAAGCCATTCCCGCCTCTACCATGAGCTTGCCAATATCGGTATCGCCCTTGTATACTTTGACCAAAATACGATTGTAATGATCAATGCCAATGGGTTCGATTAACAATTCATCAGGCAAGTTTTGCAAGACTTGCTTTAAATAATCCTTAGCCAACCGACCACAATCAATGGTTTTGAATTTTGTTTTCCGACATTTTTGCTTAATTTCAGGCGTATCAATACCTGCAATACGCATTTGCATGCTAACACTGTCACCATCGACAATATATAAAGTTTTTTCACTGTCTAATGTGAAACTACCAATATTGGCCAAAGCATTGATAGAGAGTAATAGGCATAAAGTAAATAATTTCATGTAAGCAAATACTAGCGGTAAAATCAATCATTTTAGCAAAAGACTGTTATCCCACGTGAGCGCATTAGAACAAATACAATTTGATAGCGACGGATTAATTCCTGCCATTGCCCAAGATTTTGAAACGGGAGAAATTTTAATGTTTGCGTGGATGAACGAAGAATCTTTAGCGCTTACGATTGAGAAACAACAAGCAGTTTATTATTCTCGCTCTAGAAAAAAGCTTTGGTTTAAAGGTGAAGAATCAGGAC
>JAPYQD010000134.1 GCA_029937335.1 Gammaproteobacteria bacterium | reverse complement strand
AAGAATATTATCAGCAGATATGCTAACAACGAACGAAATTATACCCGCAAGGGGGTATAAAAACTAGAAACAAGTCTTGATAATATCTTGAATATTGCTAGCTGCCGCGTACGGATCATCAGCATTTTTAATGGGGCGACCAACCACAATATAATCTGAGCCTGATTTGAACGCCGTAGCCACATCCACAACACGTTTTTGGTCATCATCGTTCGCTACGGGGCGAATACCTGGCGTTACAGCGATGAGCTTATTATCAACATATTCTCTTAAAAATGGCACTTCTAAACCTGAAGAAACTACACCATCACAGCCTGCTTCAAAAGCACGCTTGGCACGAGAAATCACCAAATCTTGCACATCACAATCAAAACCTAAATCATCAAGATCACCACGATCTAAACTGGTGAGTGCGGTTACCGCTAAGATTTTAAGATCGCCCTTATTTTCAGCTGCTTTTTCCATTAAACCTTGATTACCGTGAATAGTAGCAAAAGTTGCACCGGTTTGGCTCAAACGAGCAATGGTTCTGCCGACTGTTTCCGGAACATCAAAAAACTTCAAATCAACAAAAACTTTTTTGTCTTTAGCGATTAACCAATCCATGAGTTGAAAGTACTGACCAGTCATTAGCAATTCCATACCAATTTTGTAAAAATTTACACTGTCGTCTAACTGGTTTACCAGGTCTTTCGCCTGCTCAACTTCTGGCACATCGAGTGCAAAAATCAGTCTATCTTCAATCTTAATGTCTTTCATGTTTGTCCTTATTTAAAAAATACTCGCACCTGAATAGCCATTTTCATTAGCGCATCGTATCCAATATTTTGACTTGGTAATGTCTTTCTCACCAGCCTTACCAAGTGCATAAAAAATGCCTAAATTATACTGTGCTTTAGGGTGCTCTTGATTGGCAGATTTTTGATACCAAGCAAACGCTTGGTCAAGATTTTTTTCAATACCTAGACCTAATTCATACATTAGACCCAACTCATATTGAGCTTGTACATCACCTTGATTAGCAAGAGTAATGACTTCTTGAGGATTAGAAGCCTCTTTCACAAAGAAAGACTATTCAGGTGAAACTCTTACTCTAACTTTAATGGTGTCAGAATAAGGCTTGTTCTGTGTGGTGTAAGTAAATGAACGGCCCTTATAATGATACTCAACACGATGATAATCTAATCTGCGCTCAGATTCATTACGATATTTTGTCTCACAAACTTCTTGCCTTACAGTGCGTCCATTTCTAGAATTAGCCAATTCGTCATCATGCGCCAGTGAAGCACCCAACAAAGTACCAGCAACTGTTGCTGCATCTTTACCCCTACCTTTACCAAACTGATTACCAATCAAACCACCAAAAATACCACCAATTATTTCATTGGTTGCAGAGCCATCGCCACGATTACCTTGATAAACTTCTTTCATGTAACAATCTTGATAAGGCTCACGAATAATATGATTACTGTATGAAGGAGTAACAGAAACAACTTTAGCTTCATCAGTATAACTACCGGCGAATGACAGCTGAGTTGCTAATAATAACGGCAAAAAAATCAAATTTTGTTTTTCCATCTTACTGCTCCATTTTTAATCAATTAATGTAGTATACATTCTACGCTTGTCTATCAATTAATTGCATGAATTCACAAACACTTTTCTACATTCACGACCCCATGTGCTCTTGGTGTTATGGATTCAATAGTGCTTGGGAGTCTGTTAAAAAATCATTGCCCAACTCTATTAATGTCCAATACGTGCTGGGTGGATTGGCACCAGATAGTGATGAAAAAATGAATGACGAGATGCGTTATTACATCCAAAAAAATTGGAAAAAAATTGAAATGACTATTCCAGGGGTAAAATTTAACTATGATTTTTGGAAAAATTGCCAACCTAAGCGTTCTACCTACCCTGCTTGCCGAGCAGTTATCGCTGTTAGAGAGCAAAAGCCTCAATTAGAGGCGAAAATGACTCAATTAATTCAAAAAGCATACTATTTAGAGGCTCAAAACCCATCAGAAAACAACGTGTTGATTGAGTTAGCTAGTCAGTTAGATATTAATATTAAAAAATTTGGAAAAAACCTAAACAACCCCAAAATACAAGCATTATTACTCGATGACATTGCTTTAGTGAAAAAATTAGGTATTAACAGCTTTCCGTCTTTAGTTTTGCAAACAAACAATAAGCTCAAATTGATTAAAATTGACTACAACAGCCCTGAATTGATTCTCAATCAAATCATTACTTGAATTTAACACTCTATCAACCGATAATACCTCACTTGCCTTCGTAGCTCAGCTGGATAGAGCAGCCGCCTCCTAAGCGGCAGGTCGAACGT
>JAPYQD010000133.1 GCA_029937335.1 Gammaproteobacteria bacterium | reverse complement strand
CAAAGAAAGATGGATTTAGTTTTACCATCTGGAAAGAATTCCTTGTCCAGTGTTTCATGGTTGAAACCAATCATCGGTCCACAATCGAGACCTATTGAACGCGTAGCAATCATAAAATAAGCGCCTTGTAAGATGGCATTCAAAGATCCAGCTGATGTAATTTTATCGGGTTTGCCTGCGTACCAACTCCTGGCATCATCATGCGGGAAAAGGTAAGGTAGTTTTTCGTAAAATTCTACGTCGTAGCTAATAATTGCCACGGCTGGTGCGCTCATAGACTTATCAATATTGCCTTCGTCTAAATGTGGCTTGAGTTTTTCTTTAGCTTCTTGAGATTTAACAAAAGTAATGCGGGCAGGGCAAGTGTTAGCTGATGTTGCGCCGAATTTCATTAGTTCATAAATTTGATGAATCTTCTCATCAGAAATATTATGATCCAACCAGCCATTATGACTTCTTGCTTTTCTAAATATAGTATCTAAACTTTCTTCTGATAGCATTAAAATATCCTTATTAATTTAATTAAAATCTTATGCTAGATTATATATTTTTTGACCCAAGTCTCTCAGGCAAATTCAAAGACCACTTAACAAAGGTGGGAATAGAATTTGAGTGTGAAGATGATAAAGGTTTTGGATCTGTTCAAGGTGAGATTGTCTCTATTGCTGATGAGACTAGTGATGAGATATTAGAGGAATTACAAGATTTGTATGATGACCTTCAGGATGAACTTGAGGCTTTGTTAGAGCAATCTGGCGATGCGCTAATGATGAATGCAGCTGGCATGGAAGTTAAGCTAAAAGATGGTAGGCTATGTACACTGAGAGTATCACCAGATGTTGTTACTAAAATTTTAACTGTGTTAGAATTTGATGAACTGCAAGCGTTTATTGATAATATCGCTAGAAGTGTAGAGGAGCCAGATAATGGCCATTTTTGTCACAATGTGAATAAGGATTAATATGAAGAAAATTACTATTATCGGCTCAGGTTTTGCAGGTTTGACAGCTGTTAAAACCATTCGAAAGCAAGATAAGCAAGCCGAAATCACATTAATTTCGCCTAAGGCGGAACTAGTTTATATGCCAAGTTTAATATGGGTGCCGTCTGGCGCGGCTAGCAAGAAAGACATCGTTGTGCCTTTGGATAATTTTTTTAAGCGACTAAATGTTCAACATGTGGCTAGTGAAGTGACCGGCCTAGAGAACAACAACAGAACAGTAATCACCCCAATTGGATTGTTTGAAAATGATGCGCTTATTATTGCTTCAGGCGGTCGATTTATTAAAAAATTACCCGGCATTGAGAATTCAATAACACCCTGTGAAGGTTTGAGTGCTGCAGAGGCGATTCGTGATCGCTTAAAAGCAATGGATGGTGGTGATATTGCCATTGGTTTTTCAGGGAACCCAAAAGAGCCTAGTGCGATGCGTGGCGGCCCAATGTTTGAATTCTTATTTGGCATTGATACACAACTTCGTCAAGAAGGGCGACGTGATAAATTCAATCTAACGTTTTTTACCCCTGCAGAAAAGCCTGGTGCTCGCTTAGGCGAAAAAGCCGTTAAAGGTTTACTGGGCGAAATGAAAAAGCGCAATATTACTACTCATCTTGGCAATAAGATGAAAAAATTTGAAGCTGACAAAGTTGTTACCGAAGGCGGTGAGTTTGCTGCAGATCTAATCTTGTTCATGCCAGGTATGACAGGTAACCAATGGTTTGACAATACTGATCTTGCGCGCAGTGAAGGCGGATTACTTAAAGCTAATCAATTTTGTGAGGTAGGGGGAGCTGACAAGGTTTTTGTAGCTGGTGATTCAGGCTCTTTCCCAGGACCTGAATGGATGCCTAAGCAAGCACACATGGCTGACTTGCAAGCAGAAGCCGCTGCTAAGAATGCATTAGACGTGTTAGATTCAAAGCCTGCAAGCCACACCTTCAAAATTGAATTAATTTGCATTGTTGATTCGAACAATAAAGGCATATTCGTATCACGCAACATGAAGGGCGGGATGATGTTGCCGAGTTGTCGATTGATGCATTGGGCCAAGCAATTATTTGGCTGGTGGTATCTTAGAGGGTATAGATAAATTATGAGTGATTGTTTATTTTGTAAAATTATTAATGGCGATATTCCAGCCGATAAAATCTACGAAGATGATGATGTGTTTGCTTTTCATGACATTGGCGCACAGGCGCCGCATCATTTTTTAGTCGTTCCAAAAACACATATTGCCACACTAAATGACGTCAAAGATTCGGCGCTGGTAGGTAAGCTCACTTTAACAGCTACCAAAATTGCTAAAGAGCTTGGATTTGCTGACGATGGATATCGCGTGGTAATGAACTGTAATGA
>JAPYQD010000132.1 GCA_029937335.1 Gammaproteobacteria bacterium | reverse complement strand
TCTTTAGGCGGGCCGAATTTTTCAACCACATCAATAGGTTTGGTTTTTGATAACAGCCATTGTGGTATCGGCGGGTGCTCACTACTACCGCAAGACTTCCCTAAATTATTCGGGTGAAAAATCTTAACAAAACTTGGGTTTTCTAAGTCATTAGTATAAACAATGCCGCAATAGCGCTCTTGATGTTGACTGGTTAAAATTTCCTTAATTTCATCAATCTGATTGATAAAGCCGTCAACATTAATGGTTTTTGTAGGAGCCTCTTTCAGAGTATCGTATAAATACCAATCACTGGGCTGATCGATCAGTTTTTGTAATAAAGCGTGGCAATCATCCCATTGCATGATGCCAATGAAACGCCCTTGAAACTCATCAATATAGCTTGACATTAATTATTTTCAATATCTGCCTCAAGAGAGTTGTAGCTTTGCTCTAATTCTTTCCAGTCACCACTAGTATTAGAGAAAGATTTAGAAAAATGATTCATCATAATCGTAGGGATAGTGGGTGCATCATGACCTAACAAGTCTTCAGCAATATGCTGCGATGCAGAACGATAGTTAAGCTTGACATCAACATTGATCTGATTAGAGTTATCCTTATTATTAAAGACAAAATCATGTTTACTATGGCCTTTCGGCGGAATAGTTGTGTCTCTCACAATATTAGCAATTGCCCACGGATCGTGAGTGTCATTACCTTGCTTATCTTCTGCCCATGTTTTAAACACCACTGTTTTTTCTTCATCAAAGTCATGGTGATTATCCAATTTACCAGTTTCAAATAAGACATTACTATTACCATCTGTTACTGTTGCTTCAATCCAGATATGACGAACCTGAGTCAATGATGTTGGCAAGTTATGACCTGCACCTACATTATGAACATCAACTTTTATTTCAAACAAACCGTCGTCTCTTTGATTTAAGTTTACTTTTAAATCTGTCGCATTTTGTAGTCGTTTTTTAGCAATTTCTGCATGTTGACGTTTACGAAGATTTTTAGGAGACATAATGGCAGAGATAATAGCGTTACCGCCGACAAATTCATGGGAATGAACAATACTATGTTCTTCTGTGCCTAGTGTTGAGGCTTTTCCACTCAAGCGAACCTTTTTATTGATGAAAGTCTCTGGGCGCTTAAGTGTCTTAGCAATTTGAATTGCAACCTCTACAGAATTCATATGGCAGTCTTGACAGACAATTCCATTTTGTGCATAAGGCGAAGTGCGCCATTCATCAAACGTTCTCTCAATACCGGTACCATTTTCTGGATGAATAATATTATGACAACTGGCACACAAATTTGCTTTGGTGTGTAACTCTGAATACTGTGTTTCATGATAAGGTGATTTTGAATTTTTTAAAGGGCCATATTTAATATGAGTCTCAGTATCGATAATGTGCGATCCATTACCGTGCTCTGAAGTGATTGTATCTTCTAAAGGCACTGCACCGGAAATACTGTGGCAAACATCACAAGTCACACCACGTGCACCTTTTTCAGAGACACTAAATTCGTTGGTTTTTTTATCCCAACTGATAGTGTTAGTCAAAACGCCAATAGGAGAATGGCAGCCGGCACATAGATTAAAAATCTTGCCGTCGGTAGCATTTAGGCCTTTTTTAAATTCAGCTTGAAAGATTGGATCATTCCATGAATTGGAATGCATAGAACCACGCCAGCCTTCATATTGTTTTGGGTGACAACCTGCGCAAGTCTCAGGGTTTTCAAAACTATCAAGCGTGGCTTGATGATTGTTTTTAGTACGTAGCATTGAAGGGGGAAAGGGGCGTTCTGGCGTAGGTTTTATATCGTATCCTGACGCTTCGTTATTAATACCTACTGAGGCTGCATTAAGATTATTAAACGCAAATAAAGCGAGTGCAATAGTAAATAAGAGTGTTGTTATTTTTTTCATTATTTTTTCTCCTCTAGGGTAGAGACCAAGTAGCTTGAGTAATAAGCCACTGCTTCAATTTGTTCATCACTCATGGTGTCAATAATACGTCGCATGACTCTTTCGCCGTCATTAGTTCGTTTTCTATTCTTAAATTCTTTGAGTGTTGAAATTAGATACCGAGGGTGTTGGTTAGCTAAGACAGGCACACCTAGATCAACTAATGCATCACCATTACTACCGTGGCAAACAAAACAAGCGGCTTGACCTGTATCGGCATTACCATTATCATAAAGTTTTTTGCCTAAGGTTAATAAGGCCGTTTTTTCTGCATCAGTTTTAAGATGGGGGATGTTTTTGATTACAGGTGTTTTAACTTGAGACTCGTAAAAAGCACCAATATGATCTAGATCAGCATCGTTGATACCAAGCGCAAATCCTGACATGGTTGCATTGTATC
>JAPYQD010000009.1 GCA_029937335.1 Gammaproteobacteria bacterium | reverse complement strand
ATTTCCACTCTGCCGAGATTAAAGACATTTATTACCCGCAAGTAGAGGTGATTGGTGATATCGGTAATTCAGTGGTTAGATTGGGTGAAGACATTGATACTTGTTATGCTTGTAATACGCAATGGGTGGATGAAATTCGTCAGCGCACTAGGGCTGCAATTCATTCTTTAGATAATGACAGTTCATTCCCAATGCTACCACAACGAGTGGTGGCTGATGTGCGCAAGGTAATAGATGATGATGGCATCGTGTCACTTGATAATGGTATGTTTAAGCTATGGTTTGCAAGGCATTATCATACCCATCAACCCAATACCTTATTACTCGATAACGCTTTAGCAACCATGGGTGCAGGTTTGCCATCAGCCATAGCATGTGCATTGATGTACCCTGATCGACAAGTGTTGTCTGTGTGTGGCGATGGCGGCTTTATGATGAACTCACAAGAATTAGAAACTGCAATGCGTCTTAAGTTAAATTTGGTTGTCATTATTTTTAATGACAGCGGATATGGCATGATCAAGTGGAAGCAAGCCGCTCAAGAGTTAGATGATTTTGGTCTGGACTTTAATAACCCGGATTTTGTCAAATATGCGGACAGTTATGGTGCGATCGGGCATAGAATAGAACAAAGTGACCAGTTAGTTCCAACAATGGAAAAGGCATTTAATGAGGGTGGTGTGCATGTCATCGACCTGCCGATTGATTATTCGCAAAATACCAAAACATTGCTCGACGATTTAAAACAATTTGATAATTAAGGCAATATCATGGCAGTAGAAAAGCTAATTGTTAATCAAGCTTATACCGGTGCAGTATTGGCTGAGCTAGAAATGCATGATAGTGCACAAGTAGATAATATGTTATCTACAGCACAAGCACTGCATCAGTCAGGATGCCTGCCTATGCATGAGCGAATTTCTATTTTGAAAAAATTGGCCAAACTGGTTGATGCTGAACATGAAGATTTCTCACGTTTAATTGCCAATGAAGGCGGTAAGCCGATTCGTGATGCGCGCGTTGAGGTGACTCGTGCAGTAAACGGCATACATATCGCTATTACTGAGATTGAAAATAGCAAAGGTGTTGAAATACCAATGGATTTGAGCGCCGCAGGCGCTGGTCATGAGGCATTTACTATTCTAGAGCCTATTGGTGTTGTGGTGGCGGTGAGTGCCTTTAATCACCCGCTTAACTTAAGTATTCACCAAGTGATTCCGGCCGTTGCCACGGGTTGTCCGGTAATTATTAAGCCAGCGGCTGTTACGCCATTGTGTTGTTTGCGTTTGGCTGAATTAATCAAACAAGCGGGATTACCTGATGGTTGGGTACAAGTTGCAATGACCAGTCGAGAAAATTCAGAAAAATTGGTTACTGATTCACGTGTGGCCTTTTTCAGTTTTATTGGCTCTGCTAAAGTAGGCTGGTATTTGAAATCTAAGTTAGCTCCTGGTACACGTTGTGCATTAGAGCATGGTGGCGTAGCACCACTTATTTTTGATGAATATGCTGATGAAGAAGGATTTTTTAATGGTGTAGTAAAAGCCAGTATGTATCATTCTGGTCAGGTATGTGTGTCGGTACAACGTGTTTATGTGCCTGAAAATCGAGCCACTGAAATGGCGCAAAAAATTGCCGATATTGCTTCTAAGCAAGTAGTGGGTGATGCTATTAATGAAGACAGTGATTTAGGCCCGCTTATTTTACCAAAAGAGACTGATCGAATTGAGGCTTGGGTAAATGAGGCGATTGACGAGGGTGCTAAATTAATCACTGGCGGAAAGCGTATTAACAAGGTTAGCTATGAACCGACTGTACTACTTAACCCAGCTAAGGATTCAAAAGTATCCACCCAAGAGGTTTTTGGCCCTGTTGTGTGTGTCTATGGCTATCAAACAATTGATGATGCAATAGAGCAGGCCAATAGTTTAGATGTGTCATTTCAATCTGCTATTTTTAGTGATAATGCTGAACTGGCAATGGATGTGGCTAAAAAGTTAGAAGCCAGTGCAGTAATGATTAATGATTACACTACCTTTAGGGTAGATTGGATGCCGTTTGCAGGGCGTAAGCATTCAGGTTATGGTATTGGCGGTATTGGCTACTCTATGCATGACATGCTAGAACATAAGATGATTGTTACTAAAGGGTAGCTCTAAAGCTTAACCTTCAAACTGATGCTTGTATAAAGAAGCGTATTCACCTTTTGCATCAATTAGATCTTTATGTGAACCTTGTTCAATAATTTCACCACGACGTAGCACCACAATTCGATCAGCCTTTTGTACTGTACTGAGTCGATGTGCAATGATAATAGTGGTGCGATCTTTTTGCATCTCATCAATAGCAGCTTGAACTTGTTTTTCAGTAGCAGAATCAAGTGCTGAGGTAGCCTCATCTAAAATTAAAATCGGACTGTCTTTGGCAATCGCTCGAGCAATCGCTAAGCGTTGTCGTTGGCCACCAGAGAGTTTAGCGCCGTCTTCACCAATCTCGGTATCGAATTGGTCACTGAGTTCTTGAATAAATTCATGTGCGTTAGATACTTTAGCAGCATGCTCAATTTGAGTATCGCTCATGGTGTCAATTTGACCAAGTGCAATATTACCTTTAACGGTATCGTTAAACAAACGTACATTTTGATCAACAAAAGCAATTTGTGAACGCAATGAATCGACTTCAAATTCAGCAATATCGATACCATCTATCGTAATAGAGCCGGCAGTGGGTGAATAAAATTTGGCTAATAATTGAATGATAGTGGTTTTACCACTACCTGTTGAGCCCACCAAGGCAACCGTTTCTCCTGGTTTAATATCTAGGCTAATGTCATCAAGCACAGTGGTTTCATCATTGTAACCAAATGAGACATGGTTAAATTTGATTGCACCTTTAGACTTTTTGAGTTGTTTGGTGCCGCTGTTATGCTCTTCATCTTCGTCAATCAGCCCGAATACACTCTCACCTGCAGCCATCGCAGTTTGTAATGGTTTGTTGATATTAACTAAGCTTTTAGCGGGTTTGACCAACATGCCCATTGCAGTAAAGAAAGACAGGAACTCACCCGCACTCATGACCAATAAGGTTGATGAAAAATACACCACACTACCCAAAGAGAGGCCAATTAAGATATTAACAAAGCCTGTATTGAATGCGCCGGTCATATCAACTTTGAATCGTTGTTGACGAATGTTTTTAATAAGATCGTTGAATTTTTTACTCTCTTGTTCTTGTGCGTGGTAGATTTTAACCAAAGAGCTACCTGAAATATTTTCATCGAGTAGATGTGTCATTCTACCCATTGAGTTTTGTACTTTTTTACTAGAGCTACGCATACGGTTTGATGAGAGTTTTACTGCCAGGTAAACTAAGGGTAATAAAATGAGTAGGGTTAAACTCAGTTGCCAATTTTTATAAAATAGGTAGCCTACTAAAATAATAACAGACATAGATGATTTAATAAAATCGAGCCAAATACTCGAGGCAGCCGCTGCAATTTGTTCGACATCAAAAGTAAGTTTAGATAGGGTTTTGCCAGTAGGGTGTTGGTCAAAATAAGACTTGGGTAGTCTTAATAATTTGGCAAACATATCGACACGTAAGTCCATAATTACTTTGTTAGATACCCAAGAGCTAGCAGCAGTAGAGGTCATGGCAAAGATAGAGCTAAGCACAATCACACCAAATAAAGCCAAAGCGTAAATTAAAGCAACTTGTTGATCGCGTTCAGCAGCAAATAGCTCATCAACAATACGGCCAGTGATTTCAGGGATAGAACTTTCTAGTGCGGTTGCAAACATCATCATTACTGAAGTAAAGACAAGTTTGCCAATATGCGCCTTTAAATAGAAGAACAAGCGCGAGAAAAATTGTTTGTATTGCATCAATATTTACGATGATTTAATACGCCCATATTCTACACAGTTTTGTGTATCATAACCATTTCAACTTTGTTAGTTTTCAATGACAACAAAATATATCTTTATTACCGGCGGTGTGGTTTCCTCTTTAGGTAAAGGAATCGCTTCAGCTTCCCTCGCTTCACTTTTAGAATCTCGCGGACTTAACGTTACCATGCTTAAGTTGGATCCGTATATTAATGTCGATCCTGGCACCATGAGTCCATTCCAACATGGTGAAGTATTTGTGACTCATGATGGCGCTGAAACAGACCTTGATCTCGGGCATTATGAGCGTTTTATACGTCAAAAACTAGGCAAGAAAAATAACTTTACTGCAGGTCGTGTGTATGAAAACGTGATTGAGCGTGAGCGTCGTGGTGATTATCTTGGCGCAACAGTACAGATTATTCCACACATTACTAATGAGATAAAACGCTTAACGCATATAGGTGCAGAAGGCGCTGATGTTGCTTTGGTCGAAATTGGTGGTACAGCTGGTGACATTGAGTCTTTGCCATTTATGGAGGCAATTAGACAAATAGGTTTAGAAATTGGCCGTGAAAATACTTTATTTATACATTTAACCTTATTGCCTTATATCAAGGTGGCAGGTGAGTTAAAAACCAAACCAACTCAGCACTCGGTGAAAGAGCTTAGAGGTATTGGTATCCAGCCCGATATTTTAATTTGTCGATCAGAATACCCATTACCAGATGCAGAGCGTGCAAAAATTGCCTTATTTACCAACGTAGAAGAGAGTTCAGTCTTCACTTCACTGGATGTTGATACCATTTATAAAGTACCACAGGCGCTACATGAGCAGGGTTTGGATAACGTTGTAGTGAGAAAACTTAGCCTTGATTGCAAGGATGCAGACTTGAGTGAGTGGATCAGTGTTGTTGAAAAACTTGAGAATCCAACACACAGTGTGGACATTGCTATGGTTGGTAAGTATATGGATTTGACAGAAGCCTACAAGTCTTTGTCTGAGTCGTTACTTCATGCAGGTCTACACACGCAAACCAAAGTTAACATTCACTACTTCGATTCTGAAGATATTGAAAAAAATGGCGCTGATTGTTTAAGTGAAATGAGTGCCATATTAGTACCAGGCGGTTTTGGTAATCGTGGTGTTGAAGGTAAGATTGCAACCGTTAAATACGCACGTGAAAATAATGTACCTTATTTGGGTATTTGTTTGGGTATGCAAGTAGCGGTGATTGAATATGCGCGCAATATGGCAGGTATGGCTGGTGCTAACAGCACAGAGTTTGACGAAAATACACCCTATCCAGTGGTAGGTTTAATTACTGAATGGCAAGAAGAAGACGGTAGTGTACAAACTCGAGATGAAGCTTCAGATCTAGGTGGTACTATGCGTTTAGGTGGTCAGGAATGCGCACTAGTTAAGGGCACAAATGCCAGAAAAATTTATGGCAAAAATGTGATTACTGAGCGTCATCGTCATCGTTATGAGGTTAACAACCAGTTAATTGGTCAGCTTGAAGCCGCAGGCTTAACAATATCGGGTCGTTCTATTGATGGCACACTAGTAGAGATGGTTGAAATTAAAGATCATCCTTGGTTTGTCGCTTGTCAGTTCCATCCGGAATTTACCTCTAATCCACGTGATGGTCATCCATTGTTTGAAAGCTTTATCAAGGCCGCTAGTAAGGCGCATAATTTAATTCTTTCTTCATAGTGTTTGACCAGGTTTTAAAATATTGGGGAAGCGATGAGTTTCCTCAGTATTTTAAACAAGCTGTTCAATCACTCGAGCTCGGCGTATTACCTTTAAAAGATTGTTGTAATCACAGTGCAGTGATTGATCAGTCGACGATTGAACCAATTATCTTGTCTAGCCGTGAAACTAAAGATTCAATTGAAATTAAAACAGGTGTATTTTTTTGTGAAGTATTATCAGGTTGTGCTTGTAGCGACGATCCATCTCAAGCTAAAATTTTAGAAAATTCGTATTGTGAATTAACCATTAGTCTGGATAAGAACACAAAAGAGGCGAGCTACTCTAACGCTTTTTCCGCTTCTTAATAAACTGCATTAGGCGGCGTCTCTTGACGATTTGCCTAGCATTTAATTCATTCTTATTATCTTTGAAAGGGTTTTCACCGCTTCTATATTCCATTCTAATAGGCGTATTAGTGAGTTTCAACTCTCTAATAAATAGATTTTTTAGATAGCGCTCATAAGCATTTGGTACGCTTTGTAAGTGGTTGCCATGGAATGTAAAGGTAGGCGGAAATACATCAGATTGATTGACGTACTTAATCTTTAAACGCCTACCTTTAACAGGTGGTGGTTGGTGCCCTTGATTGGCTTTTTCTAATATTTTATTTAGCAATGAAGTCGGGTGTTTTTCACCCGCACTTTGAAATGCTTTCTGAATAGGTGCAAATAGTTTGCCCACACCAGAACCATGTAGGGCAGAAATATAATGTACGCTGGCGTAATTGACAAACGAGAGTTTAACTTCAAGTTTGCGCTTTACTTCTGATTTTTGATACTCATCTAGCCCATCCCATTTATTAATGGCAATCATTAAAGCTCTACCTTTATCAGCAATCATGCCGAGTAGGGTGGCATCTTGTTCGGTCACCCCTTCACGAGCATCTAACACTAGGATAACCACGTGTGATTTTTCTAGAGCATCAATGGCTTTAATGATTGAGAATTTTTCAATCTTTTCATGGGTAGAGCGCTTACGGCGAATACCGGCAGTATCAATCAGCGTGTATTTTTGCCCTTCACGCTCAAAAGGAATATAGATGCTATCACGGGTGGTGCCTGGCAAGTCAATCGCTAGCACGCGCTCTTCACCCAAGATGCGGTTAATCAGCGTGGACTTTCCTACATTAGGCCTACCCAGCACTGCAACAGCAATACCCTCAACATCTTCATCAATTTCTTCGTCATCTGTTACCTGGGGTAGTAGTGGTAACGTATGGTCGATTAATTCTTCAATACCTTGGCCGTGTTCAGCCGAAATTAGTATTGGTTCTCCTAAGCCCAGTTCATAAAATTCTGCTGCTAGACTAAGGTCTAACCCTTCAGCCTTATTACAAACTAAAACAATCTTTTTCTTGAGTCGACGCAATTGTGCACCAATTTCTCGATCTAATCCAATAACACCATCTCTAGCACTAACAATAAAATAAATAACATCAGACTCTTCTAAAGCGTTTAATACTTGGCCTTGAATGCCACTATCAATTTCATTGACTTCATTGGTTAAACCGCCGGTGTCAATAATGGTGACAAAAGTTTCGCTGTCGTCATCTAATAAAACTTCTGTATATTGACGATCACGCGTTAAGCCTTCAAAGTCAGATACCAAGGCTTGGCGTGACTTGCTTAAGCGATTAAATAGTGTGGACTTGCCTACGTTTGGGCGCCCAACTAATGAAATGACAGGTAAACCCATAATGTAAAAGGTGCTAGTTAAGGTCGTTTAACTTAATTTGAATTAAAGCTCGCAACTCTGAATCAGTTGATAATTGAGCTAAGGCTAATTGGTAATGTTTTTTAGCAGAGTCGATATTATTTTTTGCCAAATGGATATCACCTTTGGTGTGGTTGTACAAAGCACTAAAAACTGAATTTTCATCAGCATCAAGGGTAGATAATGCTTGGTCATGGCTACCTATTTGTAAATAAATGGCAGCCGATCTAAGTTTGGCCGTATGAGCAATAAATTCATTTTCAGACTTTAATAATGGCGACAAATGCTCAAGTGCTTGCTGATAATCACCTGCTGACACCGCATGTTTTGCCATCATTAATATAGATTGTTGTGCGTAACCACTGTCTGTGTGATCGCTTTGTAAAGTTGTTAATGCTGGTGAATTAGGGTTTGATACAACGGATAAGTAAGCAGAGCGTGCGTTAATAGTTTGCTCATTCTGGTAGTTGTTGTAATAGTCAAAACCCCATATGCCTGATAAACCCATGACGATACCTGCAATAATTTGAGGCCCATTTTCTTTAAGCCATTTTTTGATTTGCTCGGCTTGTTCGTCTTCAGTTTTGCCTACTTCAATGAAGTTTTTCATATGATGGTTCTCTTAATTTTTAAAATATTGAATCGCATCTTCTAGACTCATGGTTTGTTGCTCACCTTGGCCTTTAAGTGGTTTAATAGCGACTTGATTGTTTTGTGCTTCTTCTTCACCTAGGATTAATGCATAATCAGCATTGGCTTTATCAGCTTTTTTAAATTGCGCTTTAAAACTTCCTAAAGTGATGTCATTATAAAGTATTGCCTTGGGTAATGCATGATGCAGTTGCGCGGCAATTTGCATAGATTTAAACTGTGCATTTTCACCCAGTACGACTAAATAAATAGATAAAGGCGATTTTCCTAAAGTGATATCTTGCGCCTCTAATAATAAAACTAAGCGCTCTAAGCCTAAAGCAAAACCAACTGCAGAGGTTGATTTTCCACCCATTTTCTCCACCAAGCCATCGTAACGACCGCCAGCACAAATCGTACCTTGTGCGCCTAAGTCGGTTGTGGTCCATTCAAACACAGTGCGGTTGTAATAATCTAGGCCTCTAACCAAGCGCGTGTTGATGACATAAGGAATATCTAAGCATTGCAAATACGCCTTGAATTCATCAAAGTGTTTGCTCGAATCCTCATCTAGATGATCCATGAGCTTAGGTGCAGCATTAATCAAAGATTGCATGTCTTTATTTTTACTGTCTAGAATACGTAGCGGATTTGATGACAAACGCCTTGTGGAATCTTCATCCAGTTGATCTTTATACTGGGTGAAATAATCAACCAGTATAGATCGATAATTTGCTCTTGCCTCAGCTGAGCCTAACGTGTTGATTTCTAAAGTGAGATTTTTCAAACCAAGGCTTTGCCACAGTGAATGAGTCATCGCCATTAGTTCAGCATCTATTTTGGCCGTGTCGGCACCAAACACCTCAACACCCACTTGGTGGAATTGACGGTAACGACCTTTTTGCGGACGTTCATGTCTAAACATAGCGCCTTGATAAAAGACTTTTTGAATACCTTCTCTGGGTAAGTTGTGCTCAATCATCATACGCACACAGCCTGCAGTACCTTCAGGTCTTAGACTTAAACTTTCACCATTAGACTCTTTCCAAGAGTACATTTCTTTTTCAACAATGTCAGTTGCTTCACCAATTGCACGGCAAAAAGTATCAGTCTTTTCGACGATGGGTGTGCGAATGTTTTTAAAGCCATAAGAGACAAACAAATCAAAGATTGTTTTTTCTAGCGACAACCACAAAGCAGAGTCTTTGGGTAGTAGGTCGTTCATTCCGCGAATAGCTTGGATTTTGTTAGACATTGCTGTTATGAAAAATTAATTAAGTTATTTTACCAATAATTACAAGGCTTTACCCCGTTTAAGTCCGACCTATTTTGTAATAAATAGAAATGACAAAAAACACAAAAGTGGCAAAAAATAAGCGAATACCAATAAGTAGAAAAATATCAGCCCCAAAAAATACAAAGAGCAAGGTGTCTTCGATAATGGCGTGGGCTACCATTAAAAAATAGCACACCGATACCACCTGTTGTTTACTCATGTATTGTGCTTCTTTTAAAAGCACACCAGCACCGTAAGTGATACCAACTAGAAGGCCGGTTACAAGTGCCATTATGGTGCTGAGATGGTGATCAAATTTTTGTAAAAAATTAAGCCCTTTAATAAGCGTAGTTGTAAAAATAATAATACTAACTAAAATAATTATTTCAATTGAAAGCAGCATGGCTTCACCTGATTTTTGAATAATAAAATCAACAAAATTTGTAGGAATAATACTTGTTGTTTTATACAGTACGGTGCTAATTTTATCTGGGTTGTCAAACAACAATTCAGTTGGGATAATAAGTAGTGGCGTGAGTACTATGAATGCCATTACCAATCTAAAGCTGATGGATTTCATCCAATCAATGCCCAGTTTTTTCATGATGGCAGATTCCACTGGAATAGAGTGGAGTACACCTAAAAAAAGTCCTAATACTGTCCAATCATAGACACTTAACCCTAAAGGTGCTGCAAAGGCAATAGCTGCATATAGATTAAGAAAAACACCAGATGCCAGTGCTAATGCGGCTTCTGGAGGTAAGTTCAGTAGTGTTGTAAAGGGTTCAAATATCTGAGCAATAACTGGCATTAATTCAAAATACATCAATAGTTCTGCCAATAAAAAATACGGAATAACCGTGATAAGAATTATTTTAGCCGTGGACAGTGAGCTATTAGCAAAAGCTTTTGTATCAAAGGTCATGCATTTGAAATACCACTGGGAACATGCCCAGTAGGCACATATTGTGAAGCAGACTCGCAGTGTGAGTGTTGATCGTCGAAGAAGATGTCTGCACCAAATTCTTTTAAAAATATACCTTTGTCAAGCCCACCTAGAAAGAAGGATTCATCAATACGAATACCCCATTCGCGCATGGTATGAATAACACGCTTATGCGAAGGTGCAGAGCGGGCGGTAACCAAGGCTGTTCGAATAGGGTTGTTTTCCACGGGAAAGGCGGATTGAATTTTATGTAGAGATTTTAAGAAACACTTAAAAGGGCCGGCCTTTAATTCCACATTGGCAGATTTTCTTTCGTTTTCTTCAAAGGCATCAATGCCTTTTTCTTGATATATTTTTTCAGCTTCATCTGAGAAAATAACCGCATCACCGTCAAAAGCAATTCGCAATTGAGTTTCATGAGAATCTTTCGAGCCCGTACCAACAATAGAGGCTGCGGCAAAGCCAGATTCTAGTGCTTTTTGCACGTCTTGATAGTTGCTTGATAAAAACAAATCTGCTTCAAAGGCGCCAACCAGATTATGAGTACTTTCACCACGGGTGAAGGCGGCCCTAGAAATATTTAAGCCGTAGTGCTCAATAGAGTTAAAAATTCTCAAACCCGTATCCGCACTGTTTCTTGATAGCAAGATGACATCAATTGGATTTTGCTTGGTATTAAGGTTTAACAGTTTTTTAACCAGTGTAAATCCAACACCAGGTTTTAAAACAACTTCTTCATTTTCCTCTTGGTGTTTGGCGTAAGCCTCCACACCATGTTCTTTAAAAATTTGATGTGATTCATCTAAATCAAACAAGGCTCTTGACGAGATTGCAATGACTAGCTTTCCTTTAGCTTTTGGGTCTACAGCGTCTGCCATGATATTCCTTGAGAAGGTGAATTGGATTTAGCCAAGAGAGGCTGCCCTGGGGTATATTTACTTAGGCAGTAGTCTAACCATCTTTCGATAAAAGTATTGAGTTCCCATTGTATGTCCATATCAGAGCATTTGGCTAAGAAGGGGTGATTGGTGTTAAGGGTGGTTTCATTACACACCGAAATAACCTCAAGTAGGTTGGCATCAAAGTACACTTTAAATTTAATATCAGGCCGACTGATTGATCCAGCAGGAGAGTCAATTTGGTGGGTTAGGATAAAAGTGGTGGTATAAGGTGTTTTTTCTTCTACAAACAAATGCAAATCTTTTTCACCTGTTTGCTTGGCAATACTATGATGAGAAATGATTGGTAGCAAAGGGATGAGTCGTGATATTTTTTTAAAATTGACTTCAAATAAATCAGAAACTTGAGCATAACTCTTTGGCTTTTGCTGGTTGTACAAGTCTCTGATGAGTGCTGTTTCTAAATCCATTGCGTGTTGTATTCTAATTTTCCATCATTATGTAGTCTGTAATGGTTAAATCCAATCCTAGTTTCGTTGTCAAATTGTAGCGCGGTCGATGGGCATGAGATAAGCACAACATCATCGTTATTAAATTCACTGGCTTGGTGAGCATGCCCCCACAAAACTGCCTTTATTTTAGGGTATTTATTCATCACATTGAACAGTTCGTCTGCATTTTCTAATGAGAGTGAATCATCCCAATCTGATTGCATGGAAACAATTGGATGATGTAGGGCAACAATGTTGTATTTGGCTACGCTATTTTGTAAGTCTTGATCAAGCTGTTCCAGCGCTTTCTTGGTGACATAGCCACTGGTTTTTGAGGGCTGAGTGGAATCAATGGTGACAATCTCCCAATTACCTAAACTGAATTTAGAGATTAATTGCTCAGAAAAAACTTGATTGAGATTTTCAATCTGATCATGATTACCGTTCATCACCACAATCTTAGATTCGATTGGCATAAGCATACGTTGCAATACTTGGTAAGAATTGAGAGTGCCATTATGGGTGAGATCACCTGTAATCAGCAAGGTATCACAGTTGTGCTTAGTAACAGCCTTAACAACTAAAACTAAATTAGTGTGGGTATCTACCCCCATTGACTCTGCTTGGTCATCAATATGACAATCAGTGATTTGGATTAAGTCGTGACTTTGGTTCACGGCACTGATGTAAAGCTAACGCGATTACTTAATCCGGTGAGTAATTCATAGCTGATGGTGTCACTGTTATTGGCAACAATTTCAACCCGAAGTTGTTCATCTCCCCATAAAACAGCGTTATCGCCAATACTGGCTTTTATTGAGCTGATATCGACACAAATTAGATCCATTGACACGCGACCAATCAGTGGGCATAAGATGCCATTGATCAGTACAGGTGTACCATTTTTAGCATGCCTAGGGTAACCATCCCCATAGCCAATGCCAACCACAGCCAGTGTGGTGTCTTTATCTGCTATCCAAGTAGCACCATAGCCAACCGACTCACCTGCTTGCAGGGTTTTAATTGAGAGTATAGGCGCAGATAATGTCATGACTGGCTTGAGCTGATTGTTGGGTGTGTTAAATGGAGAAGCGCCATAAAGCATAATCCCAGGGCGTACAAAATCAAAGGCCGTTTCTGCTTGAGATAAAATCGCAGCAGAGTTAGCCATGGATCGATTGTTCGTTTTAGTTGTTAATTCTTTAAAATGCTTAAGCTGAGACTTGTTCATAGGATGGCCAATTTCATCAGCACAAGCAAAGTGACTCATAACACAGGCGATCTCCACTAAAGAATTAGTCTCAAACAAAGACAAACACTCTTTGTACTCAGCAGCAGACAAACCTAATCGATGCATACCGGTATCAATCTTAAGCCAAACATTAACCGCTTGTTGGGTATTGTTAATGATGGCTATTTGTGATGCATGATGCACAACAATATGACAGTCTAGACTAATAGCGTGTTGTAGTTCAGCTTCTGAATACACGCCTGACAATAGCAAAATAGGGCGCTTAGTAATAGCTCGTAATTTTTCAGCTTCTAACAACTCACTAACAGCTAGCATGTCTGAACCGTCGATTAACGGATGAATATAATCCAAGTGATGACCATAGGCATTGGCTTTAATCATCGATACCACTTTGGCACCAGATGTTAATTGCTTAACAACAGATAAATTGTGAGTTAAGGCTGATTGTGAGATAGAGGCAATGGCGTGCATAGGTTGCCTATGTCGAGTTAAAAAGGTTCTTTTTCAAAATTGGCCATGTTATTTAAATAAGCTGCATCGATTTGACCCTCATCAGGTGTGCCTGCCATTTGGTCGTCATATGCTAAATTGTCAAAGCGAGTGTATTGACCTGTCCACGCCAATTTTATTCTGCCCGTCTTACCATTACGATGTTTAGCAATTTGTAAATCTGCTTTGCCGATTTCATCAGGGTTAGCAGCTACATCCTCTTTATTGGCATAATACTCATCGCGATATACAAAGGCAATAATATCTGCATCTTGCTCAATAGAGCCTGACTCACGCAAGTCAGCCATCATTGGCATACGTCCTTTATTCGCATAAGGGCGAGATTCAACACCACGATTAAGCTGAGATAAGGCAATTACAGGTACATTGATTTCTTTAGCAAGCGCCTTAAGTGAACGAGAAATCTCGGATATTTCTTGCACTCTATTTTCATTCTTACCATGTACCGTCATGAGTTGTAGATAATCCACCATAATCAGTGACAACTCTGGATATTGTCTTTTTATTCGACGTGCTTTTGCACGCATTTCAGTTGGAGTAATAGACGGAGTTTCATCAATAAGAATGTCGTTACTTTCTAACGCTCTAACAGCATGGTTGAAACTATTCCAGTCAGTTTCAGTCATGCTGCCTTCACGAATTTCTTTAGTATCAACATGGCCAAATGAAGAAATCATACGAAGTGTTAACGCCTCAGTCGGCATTTCTAATGAGAACACTAATACTGGTTTGCTTTGCTCAATCGCAACATTACCAACAATATTCATAGCAAGCGCGGTTTTCCCCATAGCTGGGCGTCCTGCAATAATAATCAGTTCACCTTTTTGTAAACCTGAAGTCATTTTGTCTAATTCAGTGAATCCAGTTTCCAGCCCTGTTAATCCACCTTTATTTTCTGCCCATTCATGGACTTTATTTACTATATCTTTAGTAATATCCTTTATATTAACTACATCTTGTTTTCCACGAGTAATTTGCTCGGCAATGTTAAATATCTTTCTTTCAGAAAGATCGATTAATTCTTGTAATTCAATCTCTTTTGGGCGATAAGCAGTATCAGCAATTTCATGAC
>JAPYQD010000131.1 GCA_029937335.1 Gammaproteobacteria bacterium | reverse complement strand
CTAACTCGACCATTAGCTCACGCAATGGGGTGCGAAACGCTTCAAAATCGTCTAAGCGAACGAATTGATACAAGGCACAAACAGAAAACATAGAAAACTTTACTTAAAATAAATATTTACATTTTACTGTATTGACATAATATCAATGCATGGAATAAGGCCAATACATGGGACAAGGATTTATTTTTAATTTTAGCCTATTGTATAAAACGTATTAAAAGCAAGCACGTATAATATACATCTTTGAATACTCAATTAATACGTGCTTGATTCGATTCAATTTCCACAAGACATCAAACAGCTAGATTTAGAGCAGTTACAGTCTTTGGCAGATGAAATACGTGTATTTTTAATTGAAAACATTCAAAAAACGGGTGGTCATTTAGCACCTAACCTTGGTACAGTTGAATTAACCATTGCCATGCATTCTGTATTTGATACCCCTGACGATAGCTTTGTGTTCGATGTGGGTCATCAAGCCTATACACATAAGATTCTGACCGGTCGAAAAGATCAAATGCACACATTAAGAAAAAAAGATGGTCTTAGTGGGTTTACCAAACGCAGTGAAAGTGAACACGATGCTTTTGGTGCGGGACATTCTTCTACTTCAATTAGTAGTGCGCTAGGGATCGCGATTGCTAATCAAATAAACGCAATAGATCATAAATCCATTGCTGTGATTGGTGATGGGGCTTTAACTGGTGGCATGTCGTTTGAGGCTCTTAATCATGCAGGAGATTGTAGTGCAAATCTATTGATTATCCTTAATGATAACGACATGTCTATTTCAAAAAATGTGGGAGCTATGAGCAAGTACTTAACTAAACTCATGTCCGGAAAAATATATTCAACCATGAAGTCTAAATCTCTCAAACTGCTTGAAGGGATGCCAATCATTCGTGAATTCGCAAAACGCTCAGAAGAGCACCTAAAAGGTATGATTCTGCCAGGAACCTTATTTGAAGAATTGGGCATTGATTATTTTGGACCTATTGATGGGCACGATTTACCAACACTCATTAAAACGTTGCAAAACTTGAAACACCATAAAAAACCAAGTTTACTACACGTTATCACTCAAAAAGGCCGAGGACTTGAAACAGCGGAAAATGATCCTTGCAAATTCCATGGCATTGCCCCTGCTTCGTCAGATATTTCTAATCTGCCTAGCTATAGTGAAATATTTGGACAATGGCTGTGTGATAAAGCAATGCATGATAAAACACTAATGGCTATTACTCCAGCCATGTGCACTGGTTCTGGTATGGTCACATTTGAAGAGCAATTTCCTCAGCAGTATTTTGATGTTGGTATTGCAGAGCAACACGCCATTACCTTTGCAGGCGGCTTGGCCACTAAAGGCATGAAACCAGTGGTTGCTATTTATTCAACTTTTCTGCAACGAGGATATGACCAACTGATTCATGATATTGCTCTACAAAATCTAAACATTGTTTTTGCCATTGATCGTGCAGGACTCGTAGGAAGCGATGGCGCAACCCACGCAGGTAGTTTTGACCTAAGTTTTCTAAGGTGCATCCCAAATTTAGTTATCATGGCACCGAGTGGTGCTAGTGAGATGTATCGGATGCTTAATACGGCTTTTGAAACCAACGGTCCAATCTGCGTGCGTTACCCTAGAGGAAAATCCAATGAACACGAATGCGCATCGAGTGAAACACTGAACATTGGAAAAGCTAATATTGTCAAGCAAGGCAAAAAAATTGCAATCTTATCTTTTGGAACAACCCTAGAACAATCACTCATTGCAGCAGAAGAGATAAATGCCACGGTTGTTGATATGCGCTTTGTAAAGCCACTAGATGAAACATTAATTATTGAGCTCACTAATTCGCACAAACAACTCATATCCATTGAAGACAATGCCATTACCGGTGGTGCTGGCAGTGCTGTTAGTGAACTGTTACACACCAATAACTTACCCACCTCTTTAACCATACTTGGCTTACCAGATAAATTTACTGAGCAAGGCTCCCAAGACGAGTTGTATGAATTGTACGGCCTTAACGCAAAAAATATTATTAGTGTTGCACGGACGTGAAAAAAATACTAAAACGATTTAGCCCTGATCCAGAAGAATTAAAAAATCATAAACACCTAGGCTGGCTATCTAAGCATTTACACGATCGTAGCTTATGGAATTTCAATCGACGATCAATTTCTAAGGCTTTTGCAGTAGGCCTATTCTGTGCTTTTATCCCCATACCTTTTCAAATGCTACTGGCGGCGCCCGGAGCAGTTATATTTTCTGCAAACTTACCCCTGTCAGTCGCTTTAGTATGGATCACTAACCCAATTACTATGCCACCCATTTACTACGGATGCTATAAATTAGGCGCCTGGATACTAGATGTTGAAGTTCAACAAGACTTTGTTATGTCTCTAGAGTATGTTTGGGAAGTGTTT
>JAPYQD010000130.1 GCA_029937335.1 Gammaproteobacteria bacterium | reverse complement strand
ATCCTAGTTGCTGGTTTAATCGTGCAAAACTTCCTAGTGATGATAAGGTGGCTGACGTCAGTACTGCACCAGCAATTTTTGACCAAATAAGTTGATCTAAGTTATTAGAGATATCGATTTGTGCACTGCTAAGGATATAGTTGTTTTTTTTGTTGGCCAAAATAGTTTTTTCAACCCAACGAGAATGAGGCGCCTGCCCAGCTTCATCAACTTGCAGAAAAGAAGAGAGTAATAATAAAATAGAAGACAAGTGCTGTTCGCATTCACCCAAAGCATTGTTAAGTGGGTCAGCAACAGTCTTGTCGATCATTTTAATTTTAAGATAATCTGACCAAGATTCTTTTAGGGTGTTGAATTGCGTATGAACACTATTAATGGTTGTGCGTAAATTTTGACAAATGACTTGTATTGACTCATCGACAATACCTTGATCAAACAAATAGGTGTCTTCATCAAAGTCAAGATTTTTTAACAACTGAATAAGATCGTCTAGGTAATCATCAATTGATTTGATTGGGATATCAAGAGCATCTTGCTGTGTTAATTTACACACTTGATCACCCGCGCCTTGGGTTTGCCTGATGCTGGTTTTAATAAATTCAGTACCCGCACTGAGTGAAAAATGCGATAGCGCTTTTTGGTTAAGGTGGTGCGCCTCATCAAAGATATAGATAGACTCATCAACATCGGGCAATACTGTATTGCCCGTACTAAGGTCGGCCAAAATCAGATCATGATTGGCTACAATCACATCGGCCTTAGTGATTCTTTTACGCGCTTTGAAAAAAGCACAGTCGTTGTAAAACTCACAATTTTTAGCCGTACAAGTAAAACGATTACAAGCGATTTTTTGCCACAAAGATCCATCCGGCGTTTGGTCTAAGTCGTCTATTTCACCATTCCAATTTTTGCCAGAATAATCCTTAAGCATTTCACCGAGTTGATCGAGCTGGTATTTACCAGGCGGGGCGTCCCACAACGCAGCGTTGTCAAATAGCTCACTTTCACTAGATTTATCCTCAACTAGATTAATTAAATTACGCACACAGACATAACGAGATCGCCCTTTGACCAATGCGTATTCAAAATCAACCGAGCAGTATTTTTGCACTTCAGGAATGTCTTTAAAGAGTAGTTGTTCTTGTAGAGCGACATTCGCACTAGAAACAATTAGTTTCTTTTTTTGTGCTTTAGCAATTGGGATGGCACTGAGTAAATAAGCCATGGTTTTTCCAGTACCCGTTGGTGCCTCAACACACAGAATGGGGTTGCCGTTAGGATATTCACCCGATAAGGTTTTAGAGATTTCAGCAATCATTTTGTTTTGCGCTTGTCTGATTTTGAAATCAGGCATGCCTTTTTTAGCGGCTTCGAGCGACTGACGAATTTGAGTCTTCAACTCAGTGGTTAGCATCAGGGGTACCTTTAAGATTTACGCTGCAAAGATAAGTCGCACAATAAGATAAGCGCTTCTTTGTAATCCGAATCTTGGAGGTTGGATAAGGATTGTTTGGCCAAATTGGCTGATTCTTGTGCTTTTGATCGTGTGTAATCAAAGGCTTTGACTGTTTGAAGAATATGAACAACGTGCTCAATATCGGAGTTGTCTGCATTTTCAATGGCGTTAACCAGTAGTTCGCGATCTTTGCCTGAGGTGTTTTCAAGGGCGTAAATTATGGGTAGCGTGGTTTTTCCCTCAGACAGGTCATCACCCACTTCTTTACCCATGGTCTCACTATCAGATTCGTAATCAAGCACATCATCAATAATTTGAAAAGCATTACCCAAATGCAAACCGTAGTCACGCAGTGCTAGCTCTTGTTGTTCGTCAGCGTTGGATAAAATAGCACCGATTTGTGTTGCTGCTTGAAATAACACAGCCGTTTTTCGCTCAATGACGCGATAGTACTCTTTCTCAGTGAGTGCAGAATTTTGGCAATTAAGCAGTTGCATTACTTCGCCTTGGGCAATCTCATTAGTGGCTTTAGAAAGGATAGTCATAATACGCATTGAGCCAGGTTTAACCATCATCTCAAAGGCACGGGAGTAAAGAAAATCACCCACCAAAACACTGGCTGCATTACCCCAAACCTCGTTGGCAGTTTCCTTGCCACGACGCGTGTTAGATTCATCGACAATATCGTCGTGTAGTAGTGTTGCTGTATGAATCAATTCAATCACCACAGCCATTAAATGATGATGTTCACCCTGATAATTGGTTGCGCGTGCACATAGTAGTAAAAGCAATGGGCGTAATCGTTTGCCACCGGCGTTAATAATATAACCACTCATTTGGTTAATTAACGCCACATCAGAGCTAAGATGATCAATCAGTACTTGATCTGTCTTAGCGATGTCGCTTTGAACTAGTTTTTGAATATCTTCAAAATTTTGCATGGAAACTATTTTAAACCATTGGCTAGTAAATATACTTCTTTAGA
>JAPYQD010000129.1 GCA_029937335.1 Gammaproteobacteria bacterium | reverse complement strand
CCGGCCTCATTGCAACGGGTGAATATCCATCTCCAGTTGCTATTGCAGATGTTACTACTACGACCACTCACAAGACGCTTCGCGGCCCTCGCGGCGGCTTGATTTTGGCTAAGGCTAATGAAGAAATTGAAAAGAAGCTTAATTCAGCGATTTTTCCCGGTATTCAAGGCGGTCCATTGATGCATATTATTGCAGCAAAAGCGGTTTGTTTTAAAGAGGCGATGAGCGATGAATATAAGGCTTATCAAAAGCAAGTAAAAATTAATGCACAAGCGATGGCTAATACCTTTATTGAGCGAGGTTTTGATGTGGTGTCTGGTGGTACGGATGATCACTTATTCTTAGTGAGCTTTATTGATCAAGGTCTAACGGGTAAAGCAGTTGATGCAGCATTAGGTTCGGCGCATATTACCGTTAATATGAACGCTGTACCGAATGATCCGCAATCGCCATTTGTCACTAGCGGTATTCGTGTCGGTACACCGGCTGCAACTACACGTGGCTTTAGTGAAAGCGAATGTATTGACCTTGCTTCGTGGATGTGTGATATTTGTGATGACTTAGATAACCAAGCGGTGATTGATGAAGTTAAGGCAAAAGTAACTAAACTTTGCGCTGACCATCCAGTTTATAAATAGCATTATTTAAGGGGGAGAATGCGCTGTCCATTTTGTCAGTCTGACGATACCAAGGTATTAGACACACGTCTTATTGATGACGGCTCGCAAGTACGCCGTCGCCGTGAGTGCACCTCTTGTGGTGAGCGTTACTCAACTCGTGAAACGGTTGACTTAAATCTTCCGCGTTTAATTAAAAGTGATGAGTCTCGTGAATCTTTTGATGAGGATAAATTACGTTCCGGCTTATTAAAGGCTTTAGAAAAACGCCCAGTAAAAACCTCGCAAATTGAAACAGCTATTGCCCGTATTTCACGAAAATTAATGACCCGGTCTGAGCGAGAAGTGCCTTCTTCTAAAATTGGTGAGTGGGTGATGGAAGAACTCAAAGTGCTTGACGAAGTGGCTTACATTCGCTTTGCTTCGGTGTATCGACAATTTCAAGATATTGAAGCCTTTAAGAATGAGATTGACAAACTCATGAATAAATAAGGCCAATATAAAAATGGCAAAAGTAAAAGTAGAATTTGTCTGTCGAGCCTGTGGCGCATCGCACCATCAATGGGCAGGTCAGTGTTTAGATTGTAAAGAATGGAACACCCTAGAAGAGATAGTTTTGTCTCAAGCAACCTCATCCAAACCTGAAAGCTTAAAAGACCTACCCCCGTCAAAAGTTCAAAATCTTTCTGCCATTAAATCTGAAAATAGATCTAGGTTATCAACCGGACTAACAGAGCTTGATCGCACTTTAGGTGGTGGTTTGGTAGATGGCTCAGTTGTGCTAATTGGTGGTGATCCAGGCATTGGTAAGTCAACCCTAATCTTGCAAGCCATGGCTGCGATCAATAAAGACAATACGACTTTGTATGTGAGTGGCGAAGAGTCAGCCGAGCAAATCAGCGATAGGGCGATTCGTTTGGGTATTAATGAAGATATCTTATTGCTCAGTGAAACCCATTTAGAAAAAATTATTAAGCTGGCTAAAGAAGTGCAGCCCAAAGTCATTGTGATTGATTCAATCCAAACCATGGTGACTGATGGCTCAACTTCAGCGCCAGGATCAGTGACTCAAGTGCGAGATTGCGCCGCACAACTCACACAGTTTGCCAAGCAAACCAATACGATTTTATTGATGATTGGTCATGTGACTAAGGGTGGCGCTTTAGCTGGCCCAAGAATATTGGAGCATATGGTCGATGCCGTGCTTTATTTTGAAGGCGATGCAGGCGGACGCTACCGTATTATTCGTGCGGTAAAAAACCGCTTCGGTGCGGTGAATGAAATCAGTGTATTTGCCATGGGAGAAACTGGTCTTCAGCAAGTAGATAATCCATCCGCTATTTTCTTGTCCAATCAAGCCAAGCCATCACCGGGTTCTATGGTGATGGTGACTAGAGAGGCAACTCGTCCACTAATGGTTGAAGTGCAAGCTTTGGTGGATCAAGCCAGTGGCAACCCTAAACGCGTGTGTGTTGGTTTGGATCAAAATCGTCTATCTCTACAACTTGCTGTATTGCACAAACATGGTGGCGTTGCCACGCACGATCAAGATGTGTTTGTGAATGTGGTGGGTGGTATTAAGGTCAATGAAACTGCTTCTGACTTAGTGGTTATGTTGGCAATTATGTCTAGTCTTAGAGATCGAGTTATTCCAAATGATTGGATTGCATTTGGTGAAGTTGGTCTTACCGGTGAGGTGCGCCCAGTCTACAATGCGGTTGAGCGTTTATCAGAAGCGCAAAAACACGGCTTTAAGGTGGCAATCATACCAAAGGGTAATCTACCTAAAAAAGCGCCTAAAGGCCTAAAAATCGTTCCGGTTGAATATTTGTATCAAGCCTTGCAATACATGGCTGAAA
>JAPYQD010000128.1 GCA_029937335.1 Gammaproteobacteria bacterium | reverse complement strand
TAGCAGCTAGATACATGGCACTTGGAGAACCAAGACCACCCATTCCAATCAACAACATTGTTGAATTAAGTAATGACTCTTGCCCCTCTGAACCAATTTGTGGCAACATAATCTGGCGAGAGTATCTCAATAAGTCTTGATCGTTCATTGATTAAAATATTTGGATAATTTGGGTGCGATTAACATCTGACAATAAGGTTGATTTTGGTTATTATTGAAGTAATTTTGATGATAATTTTCTGCTGGATAAAACACATCTAACTTCGTCACCTCAGTCACAATATTATCACCTAATTTTTGAATCAATTGCTTTGCTTGTTGTTGCTGTTCATTGCTCACATAAAATACAGCTGATCGATACTGTGTACCACGATCATTACCTTGCTGATTAAGCGTGGTAGCGTCATGGGTAGCAAAGAATACTTTGAGTAATTTCTCAAATTCAACTTGATCCTCATCAAATTCGATTTTCACCACTTCGGCATGGCCTGTTGAACCCGTGCAAATGTCTTGATAGGTCGGATCAATGGTGGTGCCATTACAATAGCCAGATGTAACATGTGTTACACCATTGATACGTTGAAATATGGCTTCAACACACCAAAAACATCCACCGGCAAAATACGCTGTTTCCATGTATGATAATAATTAACCAAAAACGTTAGTATAGCGCATGCATGCAAACATAATAATCGATGAGTTAAAAAGTTTTGCCACTGAAGATCGACGCAAAACTAATGAATGGTTTTTTAAAACTGGACCTGGCGAATACTCAGATCATGATCAGTTCATCGGCGTGCGTATGCCACAAATTAGAGGTGTGGCTAAAAAATACTTTAAAGTTATTAAGTTCAATGAGATTAACCGACTAATTAGCCACCCTGTTCATGAAATTCGTCACTGTGCGCTGATTATATTAGTTAATAAATATCAATCCGGTAATAAAGAGGAAGTTTTTAACTATTATCTAAACAACCTTGGATCAGTCAATAATTGGGACCTGGTTGATACCACTTCACCTCACATTATTGGTAACTTTATATTCACCCATCAAGAAAAAATATCATTACTTTACGAATGGGCAAATTCAAACAATCTTTGGGAGAGGCGTATTGCCATTGTGTCAACCTTTGCTTTTATTAGGCATGGTGAATTTACACCCACTCTTAAAATCAGCAAGCTACTTCTTAATGATCAGCAGGATCTAATTCATAAGGCAGTTGGTTGGATGCTTAGAGAGGTTTATAAAAAAGATGAAGCAGTAGTCAAGTTATTCCTTCGTGAAAACTACGCACAACTACCCAGAACTACTTTAAGATATGCAATTGAGCGCATGCAAGAGGATGAACGGCAACGTTATTTAAAGGGGATTTTTTAATGTATCAAATTAGTTTTTATGTACCTGAGAAAGACTTAGAAATAGTTAAAAATGCTATGTTCGATGCGGGTGCTGGCAAGTTTAATAATTACGAAAACTGTGCTTGGCAAACCACTGGTATGGGGCAGTTCAAACCGGTAGGAGATGCGAAGCCTGCTATTGGCTATCTAGATGAACTAGAAGCCATTGAAGAATATAAAGTTGAAATGATGTGTGTGGATGACAACTTACAGATGGCGATAGAAGCAATGAAATTTGCACATCCTTATGAAGAAGTGGCTCACACTGTTATAAAAATGGAAAACTTATGAATACACCTTATGAACACGGCTTTATGCTCAGCTTATTAGTCTTAGCCATTGGCGGTTTGTTATGGTTATTTACCCCGTTTATTCCTGCACTATTTTTAGCCTTGCTTATTGCAATTGCAACCTTCAAACAATACAATAAATTCCAACAAAAATTCTCAGATTCTAATGCTGCGTTTTTGACAACGCTGCTAGTTACCATTGTGTTGATTCTACCGCTAGGTTATATTCTACTGATTAGTGGATTAGAGATTTCAGCGCTGATTCAAACCATTAATACTGATTTTGACGCTGAACATAGCAAACAAGTACTTAATCAGATCATTAACGGACTGCCATTATCTGAATCAATTAAGGCTACTGCAGGCGCTGCTATCAGCAATAATCTTGAAGGGTTTTTAATCAGTATTAAAGATTTCTCATTGGTGATTTTAAAGAGTATTGTGTCGCTGTCTTCTCACTTTATCTTCTTCTTAATTGTGACTATCTTCTCACTCTATTACTTCTATATCGATGGCAAGAATACAGTGAAACGACTTAAAGATTTATCACCGCTAGAAAACCACTTTAATGATATCTTATTTAATCAATTTTCAAACTTATCTGTTACCTTAGTAGGTAGTGTCTTTATCATTGCGCTATTACAAGGTGCGGTATTTTCCATAGGCGTGATGATAGTTGGTCTGCCTGTGCTGTACTTTGGTATTGCCATGGCCTTGGCTAGCTTTATCCCAGTACTCGGTGGTTTGATTATTTGGCTGCCTTTGAGCTTGTATCTATACGCGCAAGGGCAAAC
>JAPYQD010000127.1 GCA_029937335.1 Gammaproteobacteria bacterium | reverse complement strand
CGCAGCGGTTAAATCACCAGGTTTTGGTGATCGTCGCAAGGCTATTTTACAAGACTTAGCGGTTCTGACAGGTGGTGTAGTAATCTCTGAAGAGGTTGGCTTGTCACTTGAAAACGTCACTGAGGATCAATTAGGTTCTGCTAAGCGTGTTGAAGTTGGTAAAGAAGAAACAGTGGTTGTTGATGGTGCAGGTGAAAAATCTGATATCGATGGTCGCGTTGCACAAATCAATGCTCAACTCGAAAAAACAACTTCTGAATACGATCAAGAAAAACTCTCAGAGCGTTTAGCTAAGCTTTCTGGTGGTGTTGCGGTGATTAAAGTCGGCGCAGCCACTGAAGTAGCAATGAAAGAAAAGAAAGACCGCGTTGATGATGCGCTTCATGCAACACGTGCTGCGGTTGAAGAGGGTGTGGTTCCTGGTGGTGGTGTTGCCTTAGTTCGTGCAGTTGCTGCATTAGGCAAACTAAAAGGTGATAATCACGATCAAGATATTGGTATTGATATTATCAAACGCGCTATGGAAGCACCGCTTAGACAAATCGTTTCGAATGGTGGTGGTGAAGCCTCTGTTGTGCTTAACAACGTTGCTAATGGCGATGGTAACTACGGCTTTAACGCTTCTACAGAAGAATATGGCGACATGTTGAAAATGGGTATCTTAGATCCAACTAAAGTGGTACGTGCAGCCCTACAGCATGCAGCTAGTATTTCTGGATTAATGATTACCACTGAGGCAATGATTACAGAAATTCCTCAAGATACACCTGCGGCAGCTCCTGATATGGGCGGCATGGGTGGCATGATGTAAACACCTTTGTTCTGACAAATAAAAAGCCCCATTTTATGGGGCTTTTTTTTGGTATGATACTTGCCAAAATCATCACTTGAAAACATTATGAGTAATTATGACGCCTCGTCAATTGAGGTCTTAACCGGCCTAGAGCCAGTACGAAAGCGTCCGGGCATGTATACCGATACTGAGCGCCCAAATCATCTAGCTCAGGAAGTAATCGACAACAGTGTTGACGAAGCCGTTGCGGGTCACGCATCAAAAATCAAAGTGGTACTTTATAAAGACGGATCATTATCTGTTGAAGATGATGGTCGTGGTATGCCAGTTGATATCCACCCTAAAGAAGGTGTTCCAGGCGTTGAAGTCATCCTGACTAAGCTTCATGCTGGTGGTAAGTTCTCCAATGATTCTTATCAGTTTTCAGGTGGTTTACATGGTGTGGGTATTTCAGTGGTTAACGCCCTATCAACTTCGGTTGAAATTTGGATTAAACGCAATTCAATGGAACACTATATTACTTTTGCTAATGGTTTTAAAAAAACCGACTTAGAAGAAATTGGCAGTGTTGGTAAACGTAATACAGGCACCACGGTTAAGTTCAAACCAGACGCACAATTTTTTGACACGATTAAATTCTCAGTCAGTAAATTACGTCACAACCTTAGGTCTAAAGCGGTCTTATGCCCAGGGCTGGAAATTAACTTTTACAATGAAATTGATGACACGACTGACAAATGGATCTATAAAGAAGGACTTAAAGATTACTTATCCATGGCACTCGATGGCCTTGATTGCTTACCAATTGCTCCTTTCGTGGTTGATTTTGCTTCTGACGAACAGCAACTCAATTGCTCGCTGGCTTGGACTGAATACAACACCAATGTTGTGGCTGAAAGCTATGTTAATCTTATTCCAACCACCAATGGTGGTACGCACGTCAATGGCTTACGATCAGGTCTAACCGATGCGTTGAAAGAATTTTGTGAATTTAGAAACTTATTGCCTAAAAATATCAAACTCACACCCGATGATGTTTGGCAAAAAATTGCTTATGTGTTATCCATCAAAATGTTGGATCCGCAGTTTTCTGGGCAAACCAAAGAACGACTCTCGTCACGTGAAAGCGCAGGTTTTGTCACCAACGTTGTTAAAGACGCTTTTAGTCTTTGGCTAAATCAACACACTTCTGTTGCTGAAAAAATTGCCGAACTGGCCATTATGAATGCGCAAGCAAGACTCAAAACTGGCAAAAAAATTATCCGTAAAAAAATTGTCAGTGGTCCTGCCCTACCAGGAAAATTATCAGACTGCACTAGCAATGATCTTGATCAAACTGAGGTATTTTTAGTTGAGGGTGATTCGGCTGGTGGCTCTGCCAAACAAGCAAGAGACAAAGAATACCAAGCCATCTTACCGCTTCGAGGTAAGATTTTAAACACTTGGGAAGTGGATTCTGATCAGGTATTGGCCAGTAACGAAATACACGATATCAGTGTTGCTATTGGTCTCGAGCCTAACAGTGAAGATTTGAGTGGTCTTAGATACGGAAAAATTTGCATTCTTGCAGATGCCGATTCTGACGGGGCACATATTGCCACCTTGATTTGTACTTTGTTTGTAAAACACTTTCCCAAACTCATTAAAGAAGGTCATATCTATGTTGCTATGCCGCCTTTATATAGAGTTGATGCGGGCAAGCAAGTGCATTACGCATTAGATGA
>JAPYQD010000126.1 GCA_029937335.1 Gammaproteobacteria bacterium | reverse complement strand
TAGCACTCGGTGTTGAGTACTTAGGCACAAACTTCCATGGTTGGCAGTTGCAAAAATCTGGCATTCGCACAGTTCAACAAGTGGTTGAAGAAGCCTTATCCAGTATTGCTGATAAGCCTGTTCGTGTATTTTGCTCAGGTAGAACAGATGCAGGTGTGCATGCACTTGAACAAGTGATTCACTTTGAAACTGATGTTGAACGTGAAGACAACGCATGGCTGTTTGGCGGTAATGTTAATCTACCTTATGATGTGAATTTTAAGTGGGCTAAGCAAGTCAATGATGATTTTCATGCACGTTTTAATGCCCACGCTAGACAGTATCATTACAAAATTCATAATACGCCAGTGCGTTCTGCACTAGTGGGTGCTTATTCACTATGGGAGCCAAGAAAGTTAGACATAACAGCCATGAGTGTAGCCGCTGAATATTTATTGGGTGAGCACGATTTTTCTAGCTTTAGGGGTAGTTTATGTCAAGCCAAATCCCCAATCAAAACCATCGAATTTATTCGATTAACTCAAACTGATCATGAAATCTTACTCGATATTAAAGCCAATGCATTCTTACACCACATGGTGCGCAATGTTGTTGGCACACTGCTCAAGGTTGGTAGAGGTGAAAAATCGATTGAATGGGTTAAAGAAGTACTGGAAGCAAAAGACAGAAAGCGTGCTGGCGCCACTGCTGAGCCACAAGGACTATACTTCGTAAAAGCGTTTTATGAAAATTTATAAGCAATAGTTGTACATATAAAAAGACCCGAGCTTAACTCGGGTCTTTTTATTTTTATTCCAATAACGGCTTTATGAAATCAGATGTTTAAGTGGACTCTTAGAGGCCGCCTCTTCATCGCCTAACTCTTTCCAAGCAAAACGAAGTGCATCAGTACGGCGTTCATAAAAACGGTCTTCGCCGAATCTGTCTATAAAGCCAGATCGTTTCAAAACGCTTTCAATACCTTCTGTTCGAGCAAATAGAATCTCAACACCGCCAGCAGAACAACGCTCTAGAAGGCCTGTCAAAACATCCTCGCCAGAAGCGTCAATTTGGTTAATACCAGCCATATCTACAATGATGTATTTTAAGCACTCGTGCTTATCGGCAATAAGTTTTAAAATTTTATCTTCAAAATAACCAGCATTGGCAAAATAAAGTGAGCCTGAGTATTTAACAATTGACACCACTTCACAGCGTTCCAGCTTATTATCTAGCGCATTAACAAACATACTTGATCCATCGTGCGCAGACAGCTCTGTAAATCTTGGCTCCATCGTGCGATACAAAAATAACGCCAATGACAAAATCACACCAATTACAATACCATTTTCCAAGTGTGGTGCAAATAATAGCGTTAATACAAACGATGTCACTGCAACAATTGCATCATGCTTTTCAACTTTCCAGGCATGCATAATCGGTGCAAATTTAATCAAGTTAATCACGGCCATGATAATGACAGCTGCCAAAGTTGCTTGAGGTAAGTGATATAACAATGGCGTTAACCATAATAAAGTAATACCGACAATTACCGCAGTTACTACTGATGAAAAACCTGTGATTGCACCTGCCGAGATATTCACTGCAGAACGTGAGAACGAACCCGATACTGCATAACCTTGGAAAAAGCTTGAAACAACATTTGCCAGACCTTGACCCATTAATTCTTGATCAGCATTAAGGCGTTGTTTGGTTTGTGCAGCCATGGCTTTAGCAATAGAGATCGCCTCCATGAAGCCAATCAAACCAATAGTAATAGCGGTAACAATCATCTGATTAATCACAGAAAAATCAAAATTTGGAATGGTTAAAGAAGGCAAGCCCTCAGGAATAGAGCCAACAATTGCACCCCCAAGACCGCCATCTGCTACTGGCGTGCCAAAATCCATCAACCAAGAAATAATAGTGGTCGCGACTACCGCTAATAAAACGCCGGGTAATTTTGGTGCGTATTTTTTAACACCAATCATAATAGCAAACGCAACAATTGCGGCAAACAAAGTCCATGCATGTGTATGCTGTGAAGCATTAACTAAAACACCCAAAACCTGTTCATAAGTATGCTCGCCTACGCCTTTATCAACACCAAACACTTTGGACAACTGCGAAGTACCAATAATAATTGCAGCTGCATTTGTGAAACCAACCACGACTGGATGAGACAAGAAATTAATAACAAAACCAAGTTTTAGCGCACCTAATGCAAATTGGAATATGCCCACCAAAAACGCTAACAGTGAAGCGTAGGCGGCGTATGTCACCATATCAGCACCTGCCGGAATAATCGTTGGAATTGCTGCTGCGGTTAATAAAGATACAACTGCAACAGGGCCAGTACCTAACTGACGAGACGAACCCATCAATGCTGCAATCATCACTGGTAAGAATGAAGCGTATAAGCCGTATTGTGGTGCAAGACCTGCCAATTGTGCGTAAGCCATTGATTGTGGTACTAGTACCAATGCAACAGTTAAGCCTGCGACTAAATCTGCTTTTAATACGTTTTTATCTTTTATCTCATGAA
>JAPYQD010000125.1 GCA_029937335.1 Gammaproteobacteria bacterium | reverse complement strand
TTGAACTTGGTATCGAGCTTAGCAAACTCACCCGTTTCTAAGAAATAAGAGCCGTTGTTAAAATCGTATTGCTTAGCGGTTGATACCACTTTAGCCAAATCCATATTCTTCAACCCTGCAAAGGCTTGTGCTTTGGCGATTGCAGCCGCCTCATCAATATCATCACCGGTAATAATACAGCCCTTAAGTGAGCCATGCTCACGTAGATGACGCGTTAAAGCACGGGTGTCAATATCACTAATTGCAACAATATTTTGAGAGGCTAAATACGCATCAAGTGGCATGTTAGAACGCCAGTTGCTTAGCATTAATGGCAAGTCTCGGATGATAAGTCCTGCGGCGTAAATTTTGTCCGATTCTTCGTCTACTGAATTAATACCAGTATTACCAATGTGAGGGTAAGTTAGTGCAACGATTTGCTGCGTATAAGAAGGGTCGGTCAGGATTTCTTGGTAGCCCGTCATTGAAGTATTGAAGACCACTTCGCCAACCGTATCGCCACTAGCACCGATCGATTTTCCGTGGAAAATCGTCCCATCTTCCAACACTAATATGGCTAATAAGGCAACTTGTGACACCAAACACTCCTGAGCTAAAAACTTCGAGAATTTTACCATACTTGCCAATCAAGCTGATGCCCAAATCATTAAATCAAAGTGATATAATGCCTTTATTAAAACAAAGGAAAGAAGGCTATGGATATCACAGTTGAAAACATTAAATGTGGTGGTTGCGCAGGCACAATCACCAAAAAACTATCATCAGCTTTTGATACAGAAAATATTGATGTCAACATCGAACAAGGCACAATCAGTATTGACATTGACGACTCTAAAAGAGAGGAGCTTGCACAGGTGTTATTAGGTCTTGGCTACCCTGAAACTGACTCAGTACACGGCCTTAGCTCTGCCAAAGCAAAAGCCAAATCATTTGTTTCTTGCGCTATTGGAAAAATGGATCAGTGATTATTAAGGTTAATGGGGAAGATCTAGAAATCGAAAACCAATCAACTGCTGCTGCTTTAATAACCCAACTTGGCTATCAAGATCAGCGCATTGCGCTAGAAGTTAACGAGGCCATTATCTCCAAATCAAAGCACGTTGAATTCGCTTTGAATGAAGGTGATCAAGTCGAGATTATTAAGGCTGTTGGCGGTGGCTAGACCATCCAGTTTTTATTGATCTCTTCCGGTTTAAACGGAGTAACTGAAAACTGTTGCGCCACACCAATCTGTAGCTTAACTTCTACATCAACCAAATCTTCATCTCTGCCTTGAGAGTATCGAGCTAAGATTTTAGCTGCAATTTTTACGTCTTCTTGGTTGGGCTCGCCATCAATCAATGCGATCGGGCCATTGCAACTGGTTGAATACAAATGAGCATATTGATTACGATAACCTTCTAAAAACTTCACTTCACCCTCTTCCCTGGCAATAATCATCTTAAAGCGTTTATTGGGGCGAATATGCCTACCTACTTTTAACATCATCAAATCATCGAGTTGATAATCACGATTACCGCGTGACTCCCACATATCCACCAATTTATCCGAATATTGTTTATCCGTTAGAAAACAACAACCACCTGCAGGGGTTGCATAATCATCGAAACCATATTCTTTAGCTAAAGCCATTTGCGGTTTGCGTGTGCGCCCTGAAAAATCTAATAATTGCTCACGATCAACCCAACCTTCAATCTCAGCCTTAGTCGGCGGTAAATGCTTGGCACACAGCGGGCGCAATAACAAATCACCTGCACCAGACTCTGCTTGCACGATTGGCATGGTTTCTTTGCGTTGTGACATCGGGCGCTGACCCATTACCTCGCCGGTGATAATAAAGTCAAAATCGTTCTCTTCCATCCACTGCTTGGCTTTTTTCACCATAAAGCCTTTGCAATCTAAACAAGGATTCATGTTTTTACCGTAGCCGTGTTTTGGATTTAAAAGCACATCACGATACTCTTCAATCACATCAATAATATGCAGTTTAATACCGAGTTGCTCAGCTACCCACAAGGCATTGTTACGTTTTGGTTTGTCGCTCTTTTGCTTACGAATCGCGTGTGTATGTCCTTCCACACAAAAACCGGTAAAGAAGTTAATACCTTCCACGTGGATACCTTGATCCAATAGTAATTTAGTACTCAAAAGTGAATCCAATCCACCCGATATTAACGACACTGCTTTTATTTGTTTACTCATAATTATCTATACTTAGTGTTATAGGCCTTGCCTGTAACACTATTTTCTAATCCCGTCTACTCGACACCATTCGTCTTTTTGCGTTACTGTTAGCTCATTAAAATATTCGCTATAAGTCTCTAACACCATTGTTAACTGTTCTTGCAAAATACCTGATAGGGCTATTTTACCGTCAGGTTTAACCAAGCCTGAAAAATGTTCACATAATCCTATTAAGGGATTAGCCAGGATATTCGCAATTAATAGGTCTACCTTGTCTAAATCACCCTCTTCATCGCTATGCAGTACTGTAATTTGACCATCGGCTTGGTTGGTCTTAATATT
>JAPYQD010000008.1 GCA_029937335.1 Gammaproteobacteria bacterium | reverse complement strand
GTGGTTTGATTATTTGGCTGCCTTTGAGCTTGTATCTATACGCGCAAGGGCAAACTACCGATGCAATGATTATTGTGCTGTTTGGTGCAATATTTATTGGCACAATTATTGATCACTTTGTACGACCAATCGTTATTCAAAAGTTCTCCAAAAATTCAGATCAATCTAGCGCATTAGACCATACGCTAATTACCGTATTATCAACACTTGCCGGTATCATGCAGTTTGGCATACTGGGTTTGTTTATCGGCCCAATTATTGCTGCTATGGCGATCAGTATCTTTGATGTATACGCCATTAAATACGCAGACTCACTCGACTAGTCTTAAAATTCACTAATCGGGTATAATGTTGTCTTTTTCTTAAAAGACAGTGTTATGCTAAAAAAACTGGTTAAATTCTTAGAAAACAATCATCCAGATTCTAATGTCAATGATTATTTAGACGCCAAATATTTACAATTAACACCGCCACAATTAAAACAAATTGCGGATGCATTAAGCTCTGGCGAATTGCAAATTAAGCCGGCTTCGAGCTGTTCTGCTGATCGATTTGTTTTTCATTTTGGCAATACGATTATCTTAGTACAAAAAGACACGACTGATTCATCAGCTGTTTATCAGGCAGAGCTTTCTTGGGAGACAGACTTCTTAGCCATTCACTCAACCAGAAGTAAAGGTAAGGGTTTTTATTTTATTGCGTTTGAATTTGATGATGACTACCAAGTCACACTTAAAGAAACAGATAAGCTTTTAGAAGATCAGGTTAGAAACGAAGAGCAGAATCAAGAATTAATCGATAAAGCTATGCCAGTACTTAAAGGCTTTATGAGCGCTATTTCAGAATAACTTTAAACGCCTAACTGAGTTGCTTTCTTAAGTTTTGGCCCTGCCTTAAAGGTAACCACTTTTCTGGCTGAAATCATCACTTGTTCGCCTGTTTTTGGGTTTCTACCTGGTCTGGCTGATTTCTCTCTGACAATAAAATTACCAAAACTAGATAACTTTACCGACTCACCTTGGGCGAGTGATTTTTTAATCTCGTCAAAAAAATCATTGGTAATTGATAAAGCTTGATTATGTGTCATACCAATTTTATCAACCAATAAATCAGCAATGTCTTTTTTAGTAACTGACATTATCTTTGGGTTGCTGAGAATTTTGTTTGCATTAGCGCCAACACCTCTGATACTTGGGCATTAACCTGATCATCGCTAAGCGTTTGATCAACTGATTGATAACTTAAATTAAGTGCAATACTCTTTTTGCCAGATTCAATATTCTCACCAGCATAAACATCAAACAAATTAACATCAACCAAATAAGTTTGATTAAGTGAATGAATGCTATTAATCAGGTCATTTGCCGGAATATTTTCATCAATAACCAATGCGATATCTCGTGCTGCCTTTTGATAAGCAGAGAATGCTTGATACTTAGCAACACTACCCTGTTGCATACTGGCTAAATCTAATTCAAACAAATAACATTTTGATAAAGACAATTGCTTTTGCGCGTGAGGTGCTAATGTACCGACCCAACCCACGGCATTGTCGTTTAATAAGATTTGTGCTGTTTGTCCTTTTTGAAGGGCGGGATGTTCGGCAGCTTTAAATGTAAATGTATTAGTCGTTAATGATAGTAATGACTCAACGTCAGATTTAATATCATAAAAATCAAGCGCTTGTGTCTCATTCGACCACTGGTCATCAAAACGATTACCAGTAATCACGCCTGCAATTTTTTGTGATTGCTCCTCGGCCTTAATGCCGTCAAAACATAATCCTATCTCAAAGAATCTAGCATTGGTATGGCCACGTCTTTGATTTGATTCAACTGTTTGTAATAACCCCGCCCAAAGCGATGAACGCATGGTCGACATATCAGCTGAAATTGGATTGCTCAAGGTAATTTTTTTAGCGCTTGGGTCAATTAAATCTTGGTATTGTTCTGAGATGAAACTATAAGTAATCGCCTCTTGATAGCCGCGATTAACCAAGCCTTGAGCGATATCGTATTTATCAATCACTGATTCTGAGATGACATTAATATTGGCATCTAAAGAGAGTTTTTGTACTGGTAACTTATCGTAACCATAGAGTCTTGCTAGCTCTTCAATCAAATCTGCAGGAATGCGAATATCAAACCGGAAACTTGGCGGGACGATTGTCCACGATTCGTTATCTTTGGCGCTGATTTCAAAATCGAGGCTGGTAAATTTTTCTTCAATCCAATCAGCTTCAAGCTCAAAGCCAAGAATCTTCTGAATTTTGGCTTTGGTGATTGTAATCGGGTTAAGTGCTGGCAATGTAGATTCATCAATGCATTCGCTAATATCACCTGCTTGACCACCACAAATTTCAATGACTAGTTGAGTGGCACGTTGCATTGCTGTGTGTGTCATGTTGAAATCAACACCACGCTCAAAACGCAACGAAGACTCGGTATGTAAGCCGTAATTTCTAGCCTTTCCAGCAATAGATACCGGCTCAAAAAACGCACTCTCTAATAAAATATCTGTTGTCTTGCTCTGTGTAGAGCTACCCATACCGCCCATAACGCCGGCAATTGCTAAAGCGTTATCATCATCTGCAATAACCAAAGTATCGTTTTTAAGTGCTAATGTTTGCTCGTTTAATAGTTCGATTTTTTCACCATCATTGGCCATTCTAACGTTGATATCACCACTGATTTTCGATAAATCAAAGGCGTGCATTGGCTGGCCCAATTCAAGCAATACAAAGTTAGTAACATCAACCACTGGGGAATGTAATGCTTGACCAGAACGTGTTAATTTTTTAGCCATCCACTGTGGTGTTGCCACTGTGTTATCAATACCTTTTACAACCCGTGTTAAATATTTAGGGCAGGCCTGTGTATTACTAACACTGGCATTTATTGTTTCATTAATTGATGAAGCCACCTCAAAGGTTGGCATCTCGAGTGATAGGTTGTAATTAGCACAAACCTCACGCGCTACACCTAATACAGAAAAACAATCACCACGATTTGGGGTGATATCAAGCTCAATAATATTGTCATCTAAATCAAGATATTCTCTAATACTTTGACCAACAGTCGCATCATCAGATAACTCGGTAATACCGTCTGAAGATTCCGCCATGCCGATTTCTGAATCTGAACAAATCATGCCAAATGATTCAACGCCGCGCAATTTGGCTTTTTTAATTTTTAAACCACTGGGTAATTTAGCACCAACGGTTGCAACAATCACTTTTAAATCGGCGCGAACATTACTAGCACCACAAATAATTTGCAAGGTGTCGCTCTCGCCTACATCAACTTGACATAAGTTTAATTTATCAGCATCTGGGTGTTTTTCACAACTAACAACCTGACCAACAACCACCTTACTAAAAGCAGGGGCAACAGGGGCGATACCATCTACCTCTAAACCAGCCATGGTTAAGCTCTCAGCAAGCTCGTTATCGCTTACCTTTGGGTTTGCCCATTCTCTCAACCAAGATGATAATACGTTCATATTCTGCGCTTATTTAAATTGTTTTAAGAAACGGATATCGTTCTCAAAGAAAAGTCTAAGGTCATTCACACCATATCTAAGCATTGCTAAACGCTCTACACCCATGCCAAAAGCAAGGCCGGTGAACTCTTCTGCATCAACGCCAACTGAATTTAAAACATTGGGGTGTACAACACCACAGCCCAACACCTCTAACCAGCCCGTTTTTTTACAAACACGGCAGCCTTCACCGCCACAGATGACACATTCAATATCAGCTTCTGCTGAAGGCTCAGTAAAAGGGAAGTAAGAAGGACGAAAGCGCACTTGAAGATCTTCTTTTTCAAAATAAGCACGTAAGAAATCAATCAGCAAGCCTTTAAGCTGTGCAAAATTGGCGTCTTTGTCAACGATTAAGCCTTCGACCTGGTGAAACATTGGCGTATGTGTGATGTCAGAATCACAGCGATAAACTCGACCTGGCGCAATAATGCGTAGTGGTGGTTTTTTATTTTCCATGGTGCGAATTTGCACTGGGGAAGTATGCGTTCTTAAGACCGTGCTTTCATCAAAATAAAAGGTATCGTGCATGGCACGAGCCGGATGATGCTCGGGGATATTAAGCGCAGTAAAATTATGAAAATCGTCTTCAATCTCAGGGCCTACTTCTACTTCAAAGCCATTTTTTGCAAACAGGGACTGAATACGATTTAAGGTAATGGTGACTGGGTGTAAACCACCCATCTCAACATTTCTACCTGGAAGAGAAACATCGATCTTTTCTTTCAAAAGACGTTTTTCTAATTCTAGGGTTTCTAAATGATTTTTTCTATCAGTTAATAGGTTCTGTAGATTAACTTTAGCCTGATTAATGGCTTCACCCATTTTAGGTCGCTCTTCCTTTGATAGCTTACCTAAGCCTTTCAAAAGAGCAGTCAATTCACCTTTTTTACCTAAAAACTTGACTCGTAAATCGTCAAGCTCTTTTAAGCTCTCTGCTGCAGCAATGGATGCTTTAGCTTGATCAAGAATCGTGTTAATCATTTTAGAATTAAATTTGGTAAAAGGCTACAGGAATACCCACAACCTTTTTATCTATTCTACTTAGCAGCTGCTGCGATTGCGGCTTTAGCTTGGTCTGCAATCTGAGCGAATGCTGGTTTATCAAAAATTGCGATATCTGATAAAACTTTACGGTCGATTTCAATACCTGCTTTATTTAAGCCGTCAATCATTCTTGAATAGCTCAAACCATTATTACGTGCTTCAGCGTTAATACGAACAATCCAAAGTCTACGGAACTGACGACGTTTTTGACGACGATCACGATACGCATATTGGCCTGCCTTAATAACTGCTTGCTTGGCAACACGGTAGACTTTTGATCTTGCTCCGTAATAACCCTTAGCTTTCTTTAAAATTTTCTTATGTTTAGCGTGCGCCTGCACACCTCTTGATACTCTTGCCATTTTCTATACTCCTATTTAACTGTACGGTAACATTTTACGAACCATTGGTACATCTGCCTTTTCAACAGTGTCTGGTGCACGTAAGCTACGTTTTCTAGAAGTACTCTTTTTAGTCAAGATATGACGCAAGTGAGAGTGTTTACACTTGTAACCGCCACTGGCAGTTTTTTTGAAGCGCTTTGCAGCACCTCTATTGGTTTTCATTTTTGGCATAATTTTCTCCTTGTCCTTTGGACATATTTGCTACTTATAAAAAATAGCATTATTAAAAATAAAAAAATGTTTGAAATCTAAATTTCACCATTCCTTTATAAAAGAAGTGACAAGGTTTTGATTAAACAAGGCATTTGACCGCAGACAGTACATCTAGGTACGTCAAGCCAAATAACTCAGATAATCTAAGCTTGTTACTTCTTCTTTGATTTGGGTGCCAGCATCATGCCTAGCTGACGACCCTCCATCTTTGCCTTTTGTTCTACATTGGCAAATTCTTCTGTATCTTTCTCAATTCTGTCTAGCATTTCCATGCCCAGTTCTCTGTGTTGCATTTCGCGTCCACGGAACCAAATACTAACTTTAACTTTATCACCATTGTCTAAAAATTTGACCAAATTTCTAAATTTAATTTGGTAATCACCTTCTTCGGTACCTGGGCGATATTTAATGGTTTTAACTGTGTTTTTCTTTTGTTTTCTTTTTTGATCACTCAGCTGCTTTTTTTGTTCATACAGAAACTTACCAAAATCCATAATTTTACAAACAGGGGGTTCAGCGTTAGGAGAGACCTCAACCAAGTCCATGCTGGCGTCTTTTGCCATCTCTTTTGCTTTACTTGTGCTTACAACACCAGCCTGATCGCCATTAGCGTCAATTAACCGAACCTCTGAAACTCTAATATTATCATTAATTCGAGTTTTTACTTTATATGGTTTTTTAATAATTATTCCTCTTTAACTAATTTTATAAACGCCTCTATCGACATAGAACCTAAATCCTCACCGCCACGTTTACGCACTGAAATCTCATCGTTTTCCATTTCTCTACCACCCGCCACCAAAATATACGGATAACGTTGCATGGAATGCTCGCGTATTTTAAAGCCTATCTTCTCATTACGCAAGTCCGAAATGACTCTAAGTCCTTGTTTTTTTAACTTTTTATTAACATTAATAACAAAATCATGCTGTTTTTCAGAAATATTCAGAATAACTGCTTGAATTGGTGCCAGCCAAGATGGGAACGCACCTTCGTAATGCTCAATCAAAATACCGACAAATCTTTCCAACGAACCCACAATTGCACGGTGCAACATTACTGGGGTTTGTTTGGTATTATCTTCAGCAATATATTGAGCGTCTAGTCGCTCTGGCATTGAAAAATCAACCTGTAAAGTGCCACACTGCCATTCACGATCTAAACAATCTTTGAGTACAAACTCGATTTTAGGGCCGTAGAATGCACCCTCACCTTCTTGTAAATCCCACTGAATGCCTTTGGCATCTAGCGCTTCTGCTAATGCAGCTTCTGCACGATCCCAAACTTCATCAGAACCCACGCGATTTTCAGGGCGTGTTGAAAGCTTGATATCAACATTGTCAAAACCAAAATGTTTATAAACATCAAAGGTTAAATCAATAAACGTAGATACTTCATCTTGAATTTGATCAGCCGTACAAAAAATATGCCCATCATCTTGTACAAAATTGCGCACACGCATGATACCGTGGAGTGTGCCTGATGGCTCATTACGATGACAAGAGCCAAACTCTGCCAAACGCAACGGCAAATCCCGATAAGACTTAAGGCCTTGATTATAAATTTGAATGTGTGCTGGGCAATTCATTGGCTTCACCGCATAATCTCGATTTTCACTACTGGTGGTAAACATCGCATCGCCAAATTTATCCCAATGACCTGATTTTTCCCAAAGTGTTTTGTCAATTAACTGTGGCGTGTGCACCTCTTTATAATCATTATCTCTAAAAACACCACGCATGTATTGTTCAACAATTTGATATAAAGTCCAGCCTTTCTCATGCCAAAACACCATGCCGGGCGCCTCTTCTTGCATATGGAATAAATCTTGTGTTTTGCCAATCTTTCGATGATCACGCTTCTCGGCTTCTTCTAAACGATATAGGTAATCTTTAAGATCGTCTTTGTTTGCCCAAGCCGTACCATACACACGCTGTAGCATTTCATTATTAGAATCACCACGCCAGTATGCGCCGGCTAATTTCATCAATTTAAAGGCTTTTAATTTAGCAGTTGAAGGCACATGAGGGCCACGACACAAGTCAATAAAGTCACCTTGTTGATACAAAGACAATGCTTGGTCTGCAGGAATAGACTCAATAATTTCAGCCTTATAGTGCTCACCTTTGTCTTTAAAGAATTGTACCGCTTCATCACGTGACATTTCAGAGCGCTCGATCTTAAGGTTTTGCTTAACCAAGTGATTCATATTTTTTTCAATCTTGGCTAAATCACCTTCTGAAAAGCCATCTTTATAAGCAAAATCATAGAAAAAACCATTATCAATCACCGGGCCAATCGTTACTTGCGCCTCAGGATAAAGCATTTGTGTGGCTTGCGCCAAAAGATGTGCAGTAGAATGGCGAATTACTTCAAGCCCTTCTTCATCTTTCGCGGTAATGATCGAAACACTACTATCTGTGTCAATAATATGTGATGCGTCCACTAACTCACCGTTGACTTTACCCGCTAGTGTCGCTTTAGCAAGGCCAGAACCGATTGACTTAGCTACTTCAAATACGTTAAGAGGCTGATCAAAAGATTTTTCAGTTCCATCTGGAAGTGTAATTACTGGCATGACAAAATTATCAAAAATAAAAGGCTGTATTTTACCTTGACAAGGCTTATTCTGAGGCGCTAATTTGCTCAACCATCAGTTGTAAATTAGTCGCGCCTCGCCAAATATTAATTGATAATTTATAAGCAACTGTTACTTGTTTGGTATCAAGTGGTGCTTGAAAAAAAGCAATAGCATCATGAATACGCGTGTCACCCATCAATTTGAGTCGACACTTCAGGTGTTTTTCACCAACCACTTTTTGCTCAACTATCTCAAAATTTCCATAAAATATTGGCTCTTCGAATCCCTGACCCCAAGGCCCTGAATCAGCCAATAATTGTGCATTATCTAATGAAATATCAAAGGCTTCTAGCTTGCCATCAGTCAGTAACTCTACGGTTGGAATTTTTGCATCTAGGTGTTGTTTAATGGCTTCTGAAAAAGCTTTTTTAAAACGCAAAAAATTTTCCGGCTTAATACTTAAACCTGCTGCCATTGCATGACCACCAAATTTTAAAATTAAGCCTGGATTTTGTCGATCCACTAAGTCCAGGAGATCTTTAATATGCACGCTAGGAATTGAACGAATAGAACCTTTAAGGGAATCACCAGATTTAGCAAACACGGCACAAGGGCAATGATGCATTTCCTTAAGTTTACCTGCGACAATGCCAACAATGCCCTCGTGCCAAGACGGATCAAACAAGCTAAGGGCAAACTTGCCTTCACTCACTTCTTGGGCTTTAACAATAGCTTCTGCTTCAAGCTGGATGCGTTCTTGTTCGGTTCTGCGTTTTTGATTAAATGCCTCCAACTCTTGAGCGTAGCGTCTTGCATCATTCATATCATCAGTGAGTAAACATTTGATACCACGAGAAATATCACTGAGGCGCCCCGCTGCATTTAGCCTAGGTGCTACAGAAAATCCTAAATCAGAAGCTTGCAGAGTTTCTGCTTGGCGGTTAGAAATCTCAAGTAATGCCAAAATACCAGGTGCGCATTGCTTGGCACGAATACGTCGAATCCCTTCTGAAATTAAAATACGATTATTTTGATCGAGCTTAACCACATCCGCCACCGTACCTAATGCAACTAAATCTAATACATGGCGAAGATCAGGCAAAGGAATGTTGTTATTAGCAAAATAACCATTCTTCTGAAGATAGCTTTTTAAAGATGAAAACAAGTAAAAACAGACACCGACACCGGCTAGATTTTTACTCGGAAAGTCACAATCTTTAAGGTTAGGATTGATGATTGCATCTGCTTTTGGCAATGAATCACTGGGTAGGTGATGATCGGTAATAATCACATTGATACCGGCATCTTTAGCCAGTTCAGCACCGTCAAAACTAGAGATGCCATTATCAACCGTGATGATTAAATCGGGCTGTTTTTCTTTAATGGCTAGATTAACAATTTCCGGGCTAAGGCCATAACCATGCTCGAACCGATTCGGCACTAAAAAATCAGCTTGCTTGGCGCCCATCATTCTTAATGATTTTATTGCAACTACACTGGCAGTTGCACCGTCAGCATCAAAATCACCAATAATTAAAATGCGTTTTTGCTCAGTTAATGCTTGCTCTAAGAGTGATAACGCCTTGTCTAATTCAGAAAAATCGGGTTTTAGTAATTCTGAAAGTGTTAAAGAAAGTTGCGACTCTGCCACTCCACGAGCCGCATAAATTTTCTTTAAAAAAATCGGAATGTCTTCTGAATAAGACGCAAATAAAGTTTGGTCTATTGCCCTACTTAACATCTCTGACAGCGCGAATATAAGAATCAAACGATTTGTCGCTACCTTTGGTGCCACCATAAAAAAATGGCACATCAACTGCCACGTCGTTGTTATGGCTATGGCTCATTGAAGTCCAATAGGGTTTGGATTGTGTATGAGGAAAATAATTTAGATTAATTAACGGGTTGTCATCATTGTAAACCAACAATGTGGCTAGTTCAGATTCGTTTGGTAAGCGCCAATTTGATGATTGACATAAATGACTTTTGTTTAATTCTTTAATAAAGGCTTGCGTATTACAACCCTCTCTCCATTGGCAATTGTGGCTGTATTCACCGTTATCTACACCCGAGTCACCATCAAACCAAGTGTAGGTATTTTGGGCGCTTTGCAAGCCATCGATATTGATTTTAACTTCCCACATTAGTTGGGATTTGTCGTCCACAACACAAGACCACTGTTGAGCGTTACTCGTCAATAGAGCGCCCTCGTCGGAAACCTTAACTAATTTAGCATTAGTGACAGCGCTAAAGCATAGCGTGATAAATAATAAGGTAATTTTATTCATTGACTAATTGTGTTATTTTGTTAGCACTGGCTGGTGCCATGTTAAGTCCATTACGAAAATGCCCAGTGTTAATAAATAAATTTTGATATTTTTCATCTTTAGCTATCATTACTTTGCCTGAGCGACTGGCCGGCCTAAAACCTGACCAATGGTGTTCAATTTCAGCATTCTTAAGTACAGGCGCATGTTGCCAAGCAAATTCATGAAGACTTTGTTGGGTTGGTAAATCAACATCACGATTAAAACCCACGTCTTCCATGGTTGAGCCAATCAGTATTTTACCATCAGCTCTGGGGATTATATAACGACCCTGATCAAGAATAATATGAGGAATTTCATCGACTGGTGCTTTAAGTACAATCATCTGCCCTTTCATTGGAAAAATCTCATCCTTTAAATTTAACAATTGCTCACTCCAAGCACCGGTGCAAGCAACCACTTTATCAGATAAAAAATCACCTTTTGAAGTATGCACGCCCAGTACTTTGTCTTCTTTAGCAATAAGGCTTTCAACTTGTGTGTACTCAATGATCTTAACACCTTTTTGAATAATATCTGCTTTTAGTGCTTGTAGCAAACGCGGGTTTCTAACGCTTGCCACGTATGAAAATAAGGCACCATCAGTATGATTCTGATAGTTGATCTGATAGCGCTCCATCCATGTTTTTGCCTCAGCAGTGTCAAACTTATCCATCATCAATAAGCCCGATTTTTGATACTGAGGATCAACACCGCTAGAATGGTGTAAATCATCACACAACGCCTCATAAACAGCCTGAGATTCAAAGCTCAAATCGTTAGTTAAATCATCATAATGCCAAGGGTAAAGTGGGCTAATAATACCACCGCCTGCCCATGAGGACTCTTTGCCACATTCTCGTTGATCTAGCAAAGTAACCCTTGCACCAGCAATCGTCAACATACGCGCACTCATCATGCCGATAATTCCACCGCCAATAACAATACAATCACTCATGATTTTTTTAAGTCAGAAAAAATCAACAGCACAACACCTATACTAATTAAGATATCGGCCACATTAAATATCGGCCAATAAAATGTTTGGTAATGGAAGTCAATAAAATCAATCACGAAACCTAGAAAAAAACGATCAATCAAATTACCCACTGCACCTGCTAAAAGAATGGACAAGGCGCTGAGTGTTAATACTTGATTCACAGCCACTCGACGCATCCAAATCATAATGGCAATACTTGCAATGGCTGAAAGACCAGATAGAAAATATCGCTGCCAGCCTGATTGGTCTGCTAAAAAGCTAAAGGCTGCACCATAGTTGTGCACATGCGTTAGACTGAAAAAGTCATTGATAATAATAGAATTATTAGGTTTGATATAACCATAGATCAGTAATTTTGTCACTTGATCTAGCATCACTAACAATAAAGACAAGATAAAATAATGCTTAACTTTGGTCATAATGCACGTTTAAAGCGGTAAATAACGCCTAACAATATTAACGCCAAAATAATCATTGGCCACCATACCACTTGATTGTGTTTTTGACGAAAATCCTCTCTTAACTGAGGATTAACGCGTAAATATTTAAGTGTATTTCTTGCCATCGCATGGGGTTTTGAGTTGGTTAACCACTGATGATAAAGACCATAGGATTTTGGAATAAAGCCCCAAACCCAAGGTGCATCTTCACGCAGTATAGCCACCATTTTATCGATGACCACTTGTCGTTCAGCAGAATTTGGCATATTTTTCATTTGCTCAAACAGCTTATCGTATTTAGCATTTTGATAATTAGCGCCGTTCTCTCCACCGGTTTCAACTTTGGAATTTTTGCCATACAATAAAAACAAGAAATTTTCTGGATCGGGATAATCCGCGTTCCAACCCAGTTCAAACAACTGGGTTTGACCCTTACTCATTTTATCTTGCAGTCGATTATAACTGCTTGATCTAACCACCAGCTGAATGCCAATTTTCTTAAATTGCTTCCTAATCCAATCCAGTCTTGGCTGGTCTTCTGCACCACTGGCAGTGGTATCAAAATACAACACCAAAGGCTTATTAGTGACTGGGTCAATCCCCTTACTATAGCCCGCCTGTATCATTAAGTCTTTCGCTTTGGAAATATCTTTACGCTTGTCTAATGAATCATAAACGAATGGATTGTAATCCTGCGCTGCGCCAAAAATACCGGCAGGAATTGGCCCATGTGCAGCACTGCCTCGGCCGTTTCTAAAAATAGAAATATATTCTTCTTCATTAATGGCGATTGAGATGGCTTGTCTTAATTTTTGAGTAGAGGCTGTATAACCACCCACCGTTTTATCCAACATATTAAACGCAGTGTAATAAACACTGGTGCTATTACTGGTGAGTAGGCGAATATTTTTACCACTCATTCTTGGTGCTAAAACAGTTTGACCTTTGGACTTAACTTCAATAGCTTGGTCAAAATTATCACTGGAGATACCTGATTTATCATAGTAGCCTTGTAAAAATTTATTCCAATAAGGTGCAGTTTCTTTTTCTAATAAAAAATGCACCTTGTTTAAAAAGGGCAATTTTTTATTTTTATCAACCAACAAGTTATTTTCATTATCGCTGTCTTCACCTACACTTGGATAATATTCATCATGAAAATTAAGGTTTCTTTGAAGAATCATTTCTTTATTTGGATTGTTAACGGTTAACTGAAAAGGTCCCGTACCTATCGGATACCAGTCCAATACAATATTTTTATCAATCAAACCTTGCTGTGCATAAAACACATCTGCCTCAGGTGGAACGGCGGTAAAAAATGGCATAGCCAGCCAATATAAAAACTGCTCCTGTACGCCGTTTACTTTTATAGAATAACGATATTTGTCTAACACCTTAACACCAGATATTTGATATTGGGTTAAATCTAATGCACCCTTCACTTTCTTAAGCTCAGCATTTAAATCATCAAGACCAACAATCATTTCACTCATCAAGCTTAATATCGGAGAATGTAATTTAGGATTAGCCAAGCGTTTGATTTGATGCACAAAATCACTGGCGATTAACTCTCTTGTCGCAATTTCAGAAAAATCACTCAAATGATTAATACCACTAAGTTCATCGCTACTTAAAGCAAGATTTTTCTCAACAAAAGCAGGATGTTTTTGGTACATTATTCCCGGTTTTATTTGCAAAATATAACGTGAAAAAGCGGCGGACTGTCGATCCTCAGCTGGGATTTCATTACCTGATTTATTGTAATAGTGCACTTGTGGCATCTGCTCTAATACGCCTGGTATTAAAGTATAAGGTCGTTTTAAATAATGATATTGCAGTGGTGTCTCATACACCGACTGAATAAAAGTCCACTCGTTTGAAGAATACGAACGTGCTGGGTCTAAATGCTTTGGACGTGCAGAAAAAGAACTATAGAGTGTATTGTCTAATCTTTGCGCATCGGGATACGGATTATTCCAAGGCTCAGTACAGGCGCCTAATAGAGGTAAAACAGCCCATATTAAAAGCTTTATATGTTTATAATTCAACATCGTATCAATTATAAATACTTAAGGAGTCTTATGGGTTTTTTAACAGGAAAAAGAGCACTAATTGTTGGTGTTGCATCTAATCGATCTATTGCATGGGGTATTGCTGAATCAATGGCCAAACAAGGCTGTGAAATTGCACTCACTTACCAAAATGATAAATTAAAAAAACGCGTTGATAAATGTGCGGTTGTTTGTAATTCCGACATTGTTATTCCTTGCGATGTTGGCACCGATGAGAGTATCGACAATGCTTTTGCAGAACTTAAAAATCATTGGGATAACTTTGATATCTTAGTCCATTCTGTTGCTTTCGCACCGCGTGAGGCGTTGGATGGTAATTATGTTGAAGCCACCACACGTGAAAACTTTGCCACCGCGCATGATATCAGCTCTTATAGCTTTACCGCTTTAGCCAAAAGCGCAAGCCCAATGCTAAATGATAATGGCGCCCTACTAACCGTGAGTTACTTAGGCGCTATTCGTGCAATCCCTAACTACAATGTTATGGGTGTTGCCAAAGCTTCACTTGAGGCTAATGTTCGCTATATGGCGGCTGCAATGGGTCCAGACAGAGGTATTCGTGTTAATGCTGTATCGGCCGGTCCAATCAAAACCTTGGCGGCTAGCGGTATTAAAGATTTTGGTAAATTGTTAGATTATGCTGCAGACTCATCCGCGCTAAAACGCAATGTCACCACAGAAGAGGTAGGCAATGCGGCAGCCTTCTTGTGTTCAGACTTAGCGTCAGGTATTACCGGTGAAGTTACTTACATTGATTCTGGTTACAACTTCTATGACAAAGGCCCTGATTTATAATCAGCAAAACTTATCCAAAAAAAAGACCTGCTAAATTTGCAGGTCTTTTTTTTGTTTTAAGGTTGGCTAATTTTATAAACGCTCAGTAAAAATTTCTAAATCTGCGTTATTCCTTAACGTTGTCAAAATACCTTTAAAGATTTCATCCGATTCAAAATTTAACAAAGTGCGTGCTAAGGCATTACTCGGTGCCTTATTAGAAGTTTTAACTTTTGACAATGCAATCACAATAGACTCACGTTTGTTTAAACTCTGCGCACTGTAAGTTGTACTATCGCCTGGTTTGCTCAAAGCAAATACTTTATTAACAATCACAACATCTGCTTTGCTAGAATCACGCTTAATCCAGCCAACTTTGTTCCATTTCAGCTGGTTTTTATCCATTAATACTTGCACAGCTTCAGTGTCACCCTTTATTAATGACTCTGAAATTTTCTGAGCAATATTATCGATAAAAGTTTTTGCTAATAACGTGGTTAGGTGGGTATTAATTTCACCTTTAACCTCGTTAAATGATTTTTGTCGTTGTGCTAATTTGTCTTTAACCCTAAGCACCAACACTCTATCACCAGACAGTTCAATCGGTTCAGAGTTTTCACCCTTGTTAAGCACTACATCACTAAAGGCTGCATCAGTAAACTTCTGCTCATGTTGAGCGTTGTTTTGAGTAAAGAATTCAGATGTATTTAACTTGAGGTTCATTTGATCTGCCACTTCTTCTAAGCTAACTTCATAAGCCAAATTGGTTAGTTG
>JAPYQD010000124.1 GCA_029937335.1 Gammaproteobacteria bacterium | reverse complement strand
GTAGTGCGATTCTTTTTGCGCTTAATTCATTGGATTCTTGACTAACTGCGTCCATGTTTATCTCCTAAATGTAGAATAAGTAAAAAGAGTAATTATAACCTCAAATAGCGCATTGTGGTGTTTATTATTTACCGTAAATGGTGATAAATACTTTACAATCCGTTCAAGTTTATGTCACAATTAAGTTGAATATTTTTTAATCTGATAAGGAGCGTTTATGCAATTAAGTATTTCTGGTCATCATCTCGATATCACCGAGGCAATCAAGCAACATTCTATTGAAAAATTATCTAAAATTAAACATCACTTCGATCACTTGATCAATATTAATATGATCTTGGAAGTTGAAAAGGATGTGCAAAAAGCCGAGGCAACCATTCATGTCAGTGGAGCAGATTTATTCGCTAAAGCTGAAAGTGACAATTTATACGCTTCTATTGACCAGATGGTTAATAAACTAGATTCACAAATTAAAAAGCACAAAGAAAAATTAAACGACCATAGAAAAAACTAAAGGTTGACTAACCCAGGGTAAGCCCTGGGTTTAAAAAAAAGGAACATTAATTCAATGTCAGAAGTTGAAAACACTTCTTTCGAAGCTTGCCTTCAGAAACTGATGACGTCTCTGGAGGCTTCTTTGTATGAAGAAGCCACCGCTCAACTTGCCAACTTACATTCGGCTGAAATTGCTCGCCTATTAGAAGGTGTCTCACCCAAAGACAGAACTAAGCTTTGGGTTAATATTGATCCAGGCACACAAGGTGATATTCTTAAAGAGCTTAGTGAAGATGTACAGTCTCAACTTCTCAATGAAATGGATGTTGATTCTATTGTAAAAGCCACCGAAGGCCTAGACATGGATGATTTGGCAGATATTGTGCCAGAGCTACCAGAATCAGCATTACACAATCTACTTCTAACATTAGACCACAAGCATCGAGACCATTTAAAGCACGTTTTATCTTATCCTGAAGATTCAGCAGGTGGGCTCATGAATATCGATATCATTACAGTGCGTGGTGATGTAAATGTGCGTACTGTGATTCGTTATTTGCGCTTATTAAAAAAAATGCCAAATGACACCGACAAGGTGTTTGTGGTGGATAGGGCTTATAAATATTTAGGCTCGATTCATATCTCCACTTTGTTAACCAACGAGGCAGAGCAAAACATTAACCCGTTGATTAATAAGACGCTCAAGCCTATTTCTGCAGACATGTCTGAAAAAAAAGTGGCGCATTTATTTGAGCAGCGTAACTTAATTTCAGCGCCAGTGGTAGATGAAAACAATCAGCTAATTGGTCGTATTACCATTGATGATGTGGTTGACGTGATTCGTGATGAAGCCGAACATTCAGTGATGTCAATGGCGGGTTTGGATGAAGAAGAGGATGTGTTTGCACCTATTATGCAAAGCTCTAAACGTCGCAGTGTTTGGCTTGGTGTTAATTTAATTACGGTGTTTATCGCGGTATTTTTTATCGGATTATTTGAAGCCACATTACAAGAGAAGATCGCCTTAGCAATTTTGATGCCGGTGGTTGCCTCTATGGGCGGCATTGCTGGCACCCAGACCTTAATTTTGGTTACGCGCGGTATTGCTACTGGCAGGGTGACCAGCTCTAACCTTAAAGTGCTGATGAATAAAGAAGTAGCCATTGGTTTTTTAAATGGTGTTGTATGGTCGGTTGTTATTGCACTTGCGACTTACTTTTGGTTTGAAGATGTAATGCTTAGCCTTGTGATTGCTTTGGCTGTTATTGTTAATCTAATTTTTGCTGCTTTTTCTGGCGCATTCTTACCCTCACTACTCATCAAGTTCAAAATCGATCCAGCCCTTGCAGGTGGTGTCATTCTTACCACGATTACTGATGTCATTGGTTTTGTGGCTTTCTTGGGCTTGGCTTCACTGGTCATCTAAAAATTCGCCCTTTGAGCTGGTATAAATATGCCGTTTTTATTTAAAAAATACAACACTGTTAAAGGCAAAAAAGTCCAACAATTTTTATTGGACGAGGCTAAATTATCATCGCCTGTATCACAAAAACTTTTGTCTAAAAATAGAGTGTTTGATGACCAAGGAAACATCCTTAAAAACGGACAAATCTTAAAAGGTGAATACATACAAGTAGCTGTATTTGAAGGCCACACAAGAGGCTTAAAACCTATGTTTGAAGTGCAAGATTTTGCTGTATTTGATAAGCCGTCAGGGGTAATGGTCCATCCCACACGAAAAACTACTGAATATTGTTTACTGGATGAAATTAGGCATCATTTTGGTGAACAAGCAGATTTAGCACACCGTATTGATGCTGAAACATCAGGCTTAGTATTAGTCGCTAAAAACAAGCATGCAAGCAGAATCTTAAAAACCATGTTTGAAAATAGACAATACGAAAAGTCATATTTAGCCTTGGTAAAAGGCCATTTGCAAGATAATATTACAATTGATGCGCCAATATCAAAATCAACAGGCAGTATCAATATCAAAATGACGTGTGATAACGAATCTGGAAAAGCGTCAACAACCCACATTAAG
>JAPYQD010000123.1 GCA_029937335.1 Gammaproteobacteria bacterium | reverse complement strand
CCATTTACTGGCCAATATGTCAATCATCATGAGCAAGGGGATTACACCTGTATTTGCTGCAATCAAGTGCTGTTTTCATCCGATACTAAGTTTGACTCTGGCACTGGCTGGCCCAGTTTTTATGACATTGCCACGGCTGACAGTGTCTCTTCAATTGAAGATAACGCACATGGCATGACTCGCGTAGAAATCAGATGCAAAAACTGCGATGCACATCTTGGCCACGTATTCCCTGATGGCCCCGCGCCGACCGGGCAACGTTACTGTATTAATTCAGCTTCACTTAACTTTAAGGCAAGCTAATGCACATTCATATTCTTGGTATTGCCGGCACGTTTATGGGCTCTTTAGCACTGATTGCCAAGCAACTCGGCCACACAGTCACTGGCCAAGATCAAGGCGTATACCCGCCGATGAGCACGCAACTTAATGAACAAAACATCACTTACACACAAGGTTATAGCGCTAAAGATTTACCCGAGGCTGATATCTTTATTATTGGCAATGCCCTATCGCGTGGCAATGAATGCGTGGAAGAAATCCTCACCAAACAATACACTTATACTTCAGGTGCACAATGGCTGAGTGAAAACGTCCTACGTGATAAGTGGGTGTTAGCCGTATCGGGCACTCACGGCAAAACCACCGCGGCAAGCATGCTCGCTTGCATCTTAGAATATGCGGGCTACAATCCCAGCTTTTTGATTGGTGGTGTGGTTGAAGATTTTGGCGTGTCATCACGACTCACCGATTCAAACTTCTTTGTCATTGAAGCCGATGAATACGACACCGCATTTTTTGACAAGCGCTCAAAGTTTGTGCATTACCACCCAAAAACTTTGGTGATCAATAATCTTGAATTTGATCATGCTGATATTTTTAATTCCCTCGAAGACATCCAAAAACAATTTCACCATCTGCTTCGTACCGTACCAAACGACGGGCTCATCATTCACCCACAAAACAATCAAGCTATCGCTGAAGTACTAAAGCAAGGCCTATGGTCTGCTGAGCAGGCCTTGCCTGCTCAGCAACTAACCACCACCAAAACAGGTAGTCATTTTGATGTTGAAGGGCGCACTGTTAATTGGCGCCTACTCGGCGAGCACAATATGCAAAATGGCCTCAGCGCTATTTACGCAGCACACCACATTGGCGTTCCATTTGATGTGGCTTGCGAGGCGTTAAATACATTCAAAGGCGTAAAGCGCCGTTTAGAAGTTAAACATCAAACTAATCATATTACTTTGTATGATGATTTTGCCCATCACCCAACAGCCATCAAAACTACGCTATCGGGTCTGCGTGCTAAAGTAGGCACTGAAAATATCGTCGCTGTTCTAGAGCTTAGGTCTAACACTATGAAATCAGGCATTCATCAGCAAAGCTTAGTTGATGCGCTTAAAGATGCCGACCAAGTGCTTGTATTAAAACCTCAGAATACTGATTGGGATATCAACGCATTATTTGATGCTGATAGCTTGTTTGACTCTGTCGATGACATTGTTATTCAACTTAGTCAAATTAACCAAGGTCATTTTGTGGTCATGTCTAACGGTAGCTTTGATGATATTTTTAACAAACTAATACCCAACTTACACTCTGGAGAGTACAAGTGAAACCAATTGCAATCGCACTTACTGGTGCATCTGGCATGCCTTATGCCCTCACCCTACTCAAAGAATTGGTTAAATCTCAAGAGAAAATCTACGTGATGATTTCACAAGCGGCCAATACCGTGATCGCTATGGAAACTGATTTAAACTTAGGTAGCGATACTAAGGTCATTGAAAAAAATCTCACCCAATATTTAGATGCTAAGGATGGCCAGATTGAAGTATTTTCTAAAAATCAATGGACCGCACCCGTAGCCTCCGGCTCTAACCCACCACGTGCAATGGTAGTGTGCCCTTGCACCATGAGCACGCTCTCAGCCATTGCCCACGGCTCAGCTGACAACCTTATGCACCGTGCTGCCGATGTGGTGATTAAAGAGCAAAAGAAACTCATCTTAGTACCTAGAGAAACCCCGTATTCAGCCATTCATCTAGAGAATATGCTCAAACTTTCTCGACTAGGCGTGGTGATCATGGATGCTAATCCGGCCTTCTATCAAAATCCAAAAACCATTGATGACTTGGTCAATTTTGTGGTGGCCAGGATACTCGATCATTTAGACGTAAATCACGATCTTGCACCACCTTGGCAAGGTTAGTAGTATGTAATAGGCCTTGCCTGTTACATTAAAAAGCAATAACAGTTAATCCTAAGAAAGCCAAGAATATTGCAAAGAATTTTTTGAGTTTTTTACCATCAACGCTGTGCGCTACCTTTGCACCGAGTGGAGCAAATAACACACTCATTGCCACAATGCTTATCAGTGCCTCAGTGTGAATAAAGCCCAAACCACCACTGGCACTTTGTACATTCCAACCAACGACAATAAATCCTAATGCACCTGCAATGGCAATTGGCATGCCGACCGCTGCCGAGGTGGCAATGGCATTTTTAATATCAACATTGTTATAAGTTAAAAATGG
>JAPYQD010000122.1 GCA_029937335.1 Gammaproteobacteria bacterium | reverse complement strand
AAAAAGGCCGTGTTTTAGACACAGACCTTAAAGGCTACGTTAAACAGATCGTTACTTCGGGCGGTACAGGCAGTGCAATTCCTAAAGTACCGGTGATTGATTTTTCTAAATTTGGCGAAACTGAACTTCAGCCGCTATCAAGGATCAACAAACTTTCAGGTAAGCATCTAAGCGCTTGTTGGCTCAATATTCCACACGTTACCCAGTTTGACGAAGTTAATATTGATCAAATGGAAGCTTTCAGGCAAGAGCAAAAAGCCAAAGGGGTGAAATTAACACCGCTGGTCTTTATCATGAAAGCTGTGATTCAAGCCTTAAAGCAACACTCGCGCTTTAATTCTGCTTTAGATGAATCGGGTGAAAACCTAATCATTAAGAAATACTTTAATTTGGGTATTGCCATGGATACACCAAATGGCTTAGTAGTTCCGGTGATTCGCGATGTTGACCAAAAATCACTCAGTGACTTAGCCACCGAACTAGCCGAGACTTCTGCCAAGGCTCGTGATGGTAAGCTCAAACCTGGTGATATGCAAGGTGCTGGCTTTACCATTTCAAGTTTAGGTGGTATTGGTGGTACACAATTTACCCCCATTGTAAATGCGCCAGAAGTGGCGATTTTGGGTGTATCGCGCTCACAAACCAAACCAATTTGGGATGGCAAAAATTTTGTACCAACGTTAATGTTGCCACTGGCTTTATCCTATGACCATCGTGTTATTGATGGCGCACAAGGTGGTCGTTTCATGGCAGATTTGAATTCAATCTTGCAAGATATTAGAGAGATCCTTTTATGATTAAGACGCAAGTTGTTGTTATTGGTTCTGGCCCCGGTGGTTACACTGCCGCCTTTCGCGCCGCTGATTTAGGCAAAGAAGTCGTGCTGATTGAGCGCTATGAAAATTTAGGCGGCGTGTGTTTGAACGTGGGCTGTATCCCTTCAAAAGCACTACTCCATACCGCACAAGTAATTAATGAGGCTGCAGAAGCCTCACACTTTGGTGTTACTTTTGGTGAAACTACAATTGACATTGATGGCGTACGCACCAATAAAGAAGACATTGTCAGCAAACTGACTGGTGGTATTAAGGCCTTGGCTAAAGCTAGAAAAGTACAAGTGATTACAGGTTACGGTCAATTTATTTCAGCCAACCAAATCGCTATTAATGATTCAGACGAGGTGATTGAGTTTGAACATTGCATTATTGCAGCTGGTTCGCGTGTTACCAAAATTCCAGCCTTCCCGTTTGATGATCCACGCGTCATGGACTCTACCGATGCACTCGAATTAGACAATGTGCCTGAGCGCTTACTCATTGTTGGTGGCGGTATTATCGGCCTAGAAATGGCAACCGTTTACAATGCACTAGGTAGTGAAATTACCGTAGTCGAATTAGCCGATCAGTTAATCGCCAGTGCTGATAAAGATGTCGTTACTCCGCTAGCTAGGCGTATCAAAAAACAATATAAAGAAATTTACCTCAACACTAAAGTAACCAAAATGGAAGCAACTGATGCTGGCATTAAAGTTAACTTTGAAGGCAAAAAAGCACCAGAAACAGATACCTTTGATAAAGTATTAGTTTCAATTGGTCGCTCTCCAAATGGACAATTAATTGATGCTGACAAAGCCGGTGTTAATGTAGACGAATGGGGCTTTATCCCAACAGACAAACAAATGCGCACTAATATTAATCATATTTTTGCGATTGGCGATATTGTTGGCCAGCCGATGTTAGCGCACAAGGCAGTACATGAAGCCAAAGTAGCTGCTGAAGTTATCTGTGGGCACAAATCTGGTTTTGATGCACTCACCATTCCATCAGTTGCTTATACTGACCCTGAGGTAGCTTGGACCGGAAAAACTGAAAAAGAACTCAAAGAAAAAGGAATTGCTTATGAAAAAGGCGTGTTTCCTTGGGCAGCATCAGGTCGAAGCTTGAGTATTGGCCGTAGTGAAGGCATGACAAAAGGTTTGTTCGATGCAAAAACTGGACGAATTTTAGGCATGGGTATTTGCGGCACTAATGCTGGTGAGCTAATCGCAGAAGCAACGCTTGCAATCGAAATGGGCTGTGATATGAGCGACATTGCGCTCACCATTCACGCACACCCAACCCTTTCTGAAACAACTGCTTTTGCCACTGAAATGGCGGAAGGTACCATTACTGATTTATTACCACCAAAAAAGAAATAGGAAGATAACATGGATATTACACAAGCAAGAAGTAACGCAATTGATCAACAAATTAGACCATGGGGTGGCTTAAACTATATTGCCAATAATGCACTTAGAGACACACCAAGAGAAGATTTTGTGCCCGAAAAATATCAAAATTTAGCCTTCGCTGATATTGAAATTCCACTGAGTAATAAAGCGAAAATGCTTAGCCCTAAAATTGAAGGTCGCTTATTGGACGCACTCAATATTAAAAAAGACGAAACTGTATTAGAAGTGGGTACCGGTAGTGGCTACCTCACAGCGGTGATTTCAAAATTATGTAAATCCATCACCAGTATCGAGATTGACGAAAAACTAAGCAATAACGCTCAAGAAAGACTTAATACACTTAATATCAACAATGCTCAACTTGAAGTGGGTGA
>JAPYQD010000121.1 GCA_029937335.1 Gammaproteobacteria bacterium | reverse complement strand
TATATTTAAAAAATGAAAGGTCATTATAGACCAATAATTTTCATCAGACGAAAAAAAACCAGCAACAAGTGCTGGTTTTTTCTTGCAAAAATAAATTAAATTATTTTGCTGGAGCCGTAGGTGCAGCCGGTGCAGTTCTGTTCCATGGTGTGTTGTTATTCCAAGGACCGTTGCTGTACGGGTTGTAACCATAACCATTGTTATTACTGTTACTGTTGATTTCATCGTCGATTTCATCAACCATGTTGCTCATTTCTTCCATGTACCAACGTGGATCCCAGTAGTCGTATGGGTTGTAACCAAACATACCGTTATCAGATTGGTAACCACTGTTGTTACCATAACCGTTATTCCACGGTGTGCTGTTGTTATTCCAAAAAGCGTTAGCACCTAGTGCTGCTACCATTGCAAAAATTGCGATTATCTTTTTCATTGTCATATCTCCATAAAATTAAATAAAAGGAAAGTATATTATAACATAGTTATATTATAAGTCAATACTATTGTTTCAAATTGGCCGATAGCTAAAATCCGCTTGGGTACGGGCTAGGCGGTTCATTAAATATATAGTTGCTCGGATAAGGACTTGGTAAATCATAGCCACCCGTACTTGGTGCGTTATCTGGATTAGAGAATGATTGTGCTGCAGGCGTCATAAACATCGGTGTTGGGCGTGGCATGCGATTGCTCTCTGCTTGGTAAGCTTGATCAGGGGTTGGCATCTGACTCATGTCAAAGCGTGAGGCATTAACATTGTAAGGGCGATTGTTATAAGGATAACCATAGCCTTGATTACGCTTATTACCGAACATATTGTTGTCGGTGACTTTTTCCATCCAAAACATTGGTGTCCAAACTGGCCAATTGTTGTCATCATAGCCTGAACCATAACTGTTAAAGTCTAAAAATGCATTGGCATTAAAACTGGATAAAAATAAAGACGCTATAAACAATTTTTTCATCAAAACCCCCTATTAAATTAGACTTAATTATAATACCAAATATGTCGACAAAACAGATATTACAATCCCTTTTAGAAAAGCGAATTTTGGTGCTTGATGGTGCGATGGGTACCATGATCCAAAAGCACAAACTCAGTGAGGAAGATTATCGCGGTGAGCGCTTTAAAGATTGGCATATTTTGGTACAAGGTAATAACGACCTTTTGTCCCTCACACAGCCTCAAATAATCCAAGATATTCACAAATCCTACCTTGAGGTGGGTGCTGATATTGTTGAAACCAATACCTTTAACGCTACCAAAACTTCCATGTCTGATTATAAGATGGAAGAATTTGCCTATGAAATCAATGTAGAAAGCGCCCGGTTAGCACGTGAAATCTGCGATGAATTTTCTACCGAAGACAAACCACGCTTTGTTGCCGGTGTCATTGGCCCGACTTCGCGTACTTGTTCACTCTCACCGGATGTGAATGACCCTGCCTTTAGAAACGTTACCTTTGATGAGTTGGTTGGCGTGTATATGGAATCAACTCGTGGCTTGATTGAAGGTGGCTCAGACATCATCTTAATTGAAACTATTTTTGACACACTGAATGCCAAGGCGGCTATTTTTGCCGTACAGCAAGTTTTTGAAGATGACGGGGTTGAACTGCCGATTATGATTTCCGGCACCATTACTGATGCTTCTGGCCGTACGCTGTCTGGGCAAATGACGGAAGCATTCTACAATTCTTTGCGTCATGCTAACCCTATTTCTATCGGCCTTAACTGCGCCCTAGGCCCTGATTTATTGCGTCAATACGTGGCTGAAATGTCGCGCGTATCTAATACTTACACCTCTGCACATCCGAATGCTGGCCTGCCAAATGAGTTTGGTGAGTATGACTTAGGCGCCATTACCATGAGTGAGCAAGTGGGTGAGTGGGCTGAATCTGGCTTGGTCAATATTTTAGGTGGTTGTTGTGGCTCTACCCCTGATCATATCAAAGCCATTGCCGATGCAATTGATGGACTACCACCCAGACAAATACCCGAGATTAAACCTGAGTGTCGATTATCCGGCCTAGAAGCTTTTAATATTGGTGAGGACTCATTATTTGTTAATGTTGGTGAACGTGCTAACGTTACCGGCTCTGCCAAGTTTAAGCGTCTAATTCTGAATGAAGAATTTGAAGAAGCACTTGATATTTGCCGAACCCAAGTAGAAGATGGTGCTCAAGTGGTTGATATCAACATGGATGAAGGCATGCTTGATGGCAAGGCAGCCATGGTTCGATTTATGAATCTGATTGCCTCTGAACCGGACATCTCTAGAGTGCCACTGATGGTGGACTCATCCAAATGGGAGATCATTGAAGCTGGCCTGAAATGCACTCAAGGCAAGGCAATTGTTAACTCAATTTCACTTAAAGAAGGTAAAGACAACTTTATTAAATACGCACATCTGTGTAAGCGCTATGGTGCGGCGATTATCGTCATGGCCTTTGATGAAATTGGCCAGGCTGATACCCAACAACGCAAAATTGAAATCTGTACTGAGGCTTATGACATCTTAGTGAATGAGGTTGGTTTCCCGGCAGAAGATATTATCTTCGACCCAAATATTTTTGCGGTAGCCACCGGTATTGAAGAGCACAATAACTACGGCGTAGACT
>JAPYQD010000007.1 GCA_029937335.1 Gammaproteobacteria bacterium | reverse complement strand
AAAAAGCGCTGAAGCTTTTTAATTTAGAGCCAATGGCAAGGTTTGTAGGTTTTGCTGTTGCTGGCGTTGATCCGAAAATTATGGGTATTGGGCCGGTTTTGGCGATTCCTAAGGTATTGAAGCAATGTGGACTTAAAATCGATGAAATTGACTATATTGAGCTGAATGAAGCTTTTGCAGCACAAAGCTTGGTCGTTATTCAAGAACTAGATCTTAATCCTGATATTGTTAATCCATTGGGTGGCGCCATTGCACTTGGTCATCCACTCGGTGCAACAGGCAGTATCAGAACTTCAACTTTATTACATCATTTAAACAGAACCAATACACGCTATGGTATGGTTACTATGTGTATTGGATCGGGTATGGGGGCTGCTGGTGTTTTCGAAAATTTTTAATAAACAAACAAAAATTCATACACGCATACTTTCGATTGATGGTGGTGGCGTTAAAGGCATTGTGCCTGCAGTTATCTTGTCTTATTTAGAGGATAGGCTCCAACAGCTTAGTGATAATCCAGATGCTAGAATTGCTGATTATTTTGATTTATTTGCCGGCACTTCTACAGGTAGTTTAATTGTTGCTAGCTTATTAACACCTGATAAGAATGCCAGACCTAAATACACTGCAACGGATATTGTTGATTTGTATTTAAAAAATGCAAAAAATATATTTAATTCATCACTTTTACAAGATATTAAATCAGTTTCAGGTTTGTTAGGTGTCAAATACGATGCACAAGGTGCAAACCTTGTTTATGAGCAATATTTTGGCAATCATGAATTAAAAGAATTACTTAAGCCTTGTTTGATACCCGTTTATGACTTAACCATAGGCAAGAACTATTTTTTCCGTCAACACAAGGCAGTGGTTAGCGATAGACACAATTATTATTTAAAAGATATGTTACGTGCAGCCACTTCTGCTATCACTTATTTTCCCCCAGCCAGCATAGCAACTGTTAATGGAAAAAAAGCGTGTTGCTTTGTTGATGGCGGTGTATTTGCTGTCAACCCTTCCCTTTCTGCTTATGCAGAATTCAGATATCTGCATCACGACCTCTATTCTAAAAATACAATGATGCTTTCATTGGGCACTGGTAAACAAGCCACTTATCTTGATTGTGCAGATATTGAACATTGGGGTGCAGTTGAATGGCGAGATCCTGGTAGTAACTTGCTAACTACTTCTCAAGCAGAAGCAACCAATTATCAGCTAAAAGCTGTTTACAATTCAAATCCTAATTATTTAAGACTTAATCCTGATATTAATCAATCGCATGCTGCCAATCTTGATAATAGTGAAGATGAATATTTAGACTTTCTTTACCACTTAGGAAAACAAGCTTGTGTAGATAATAAAAAAGAAATAAATGCTTTTGCTAGGAGCCTTATTCAAAGCAATAAGAATAAACAATGACAAATAAGAGTAAACATCTGACACAACTACTCAATAGTGCTTTTAATGACGCCCCAAGGAATCAAGCATTAATCGGATTAAACACTTCAATCGATTATAAAGAGCTTTATCATGATAGTGTTAACTTGGCAAATTATTTGTCAGCAAATACTGATAAGCATACAGTGGCCATTATGCTGCCTAATCTTTTGGCTTTTCCAGTGTGCTTGTTTGGTTCTTGGTATGCTGATAGAACGGCTACACTCATTAATCCGCTCTACACCAGTGATGAAGTTCTTAAGCAATGTTTAGATGCACAAGTAGGCACTATTATTATTGCTAAGGTTTTTTACAAAACATTACAACCCATTCTTAAAAATACTAAAATAAAAAATGTAATTACTGTTGAAGTAGGTGATTTACAGCCAAGTTTTAAGCGTTATGTTATTAACCTGATTACTTGTATTAAACGCAAAGTATTTGTGATTAACAAACAACCAGGAATTGACTATATTACCTTGCATGGTATTTTAAAAAAACATTCAAGAGCGTTAGAAAATACAGAATTTAAAAATAAAGTGGCTTTGTTGCAATACACTGGTGGTACCAGTGGTGTATTAAAAGCAGCGACACTAACACATGAAAACATTTTGGCTAATATTCATCAGTTAGAGCGGTGGCTACCGAAAGACATCAATGAAAACAGTTCAATTTTAACCGCCTTACCGCTTTATCACATCTTTGCATTAACCATTAATTGCCTATTGTTCATACACATTAAAGGCAGTAGTATTTTGGTGCTCAATCCTAGGGAGATAAAACAATTAATAGAGCCGTTGAAAAAATACAACGTTGGTGTGATTACCGGTGTCAATACTTTGTTTGGCGTGCTAGTCAGACATAAGGATTTTAAAAAACTGAATTGGTCAAAATTAAAAGTGGCTATTTCAGGTGGTATGGCTTTAGATAAAAGCATATCAGACAAATGGCAGAGTGTTGTTGGTAAACCCATCGTACAAGGTTATGGCTTAACTGAGTGCTCTCCTGTTGTGAGTGCTGAGAGTTATGAAACCCAAGAATTTAGTGGATCGGTTGGTGAGCCTTTAGCAGATACTCAAATTAAAATTTTAGATGAGTCATTCAATGCAATGAAAACAAATGAAATTGGAGAGATTTGCATCAAAGGCCCACAAGTGATGAAGTCTTACTGGCATAAAGAAAAACTGAATAAAGAAGTATTTACCAAGGACGGCTATTTTCGTAGCGGTGATATGGGCTATGTAGACAAACAAGGTCGAATCTTTATTGTTGATCGAATGAAAGATATGATTATTGTTTCGGGTTTTAATGTCTACCCTTGCGATGTCGAACAAGTGCTAAACCAACATTCAGATGTGATTGAATCGGCTTGTATTGGTATTGACCATAAAGTAAGTGGGCAATCTATTAAAGCTTTTATTGTTAAAAAACCAGGATCAACACTAGAAAAACAAACATTAATTAATCATTGTAAAGAACACTTGGCTCATTACAAAATTCCTCGAAAAATCGAGTGGATTGAGTCGCTACCAAAATCTAATGTTGGAAAAATTCTTAAAAGAAAATTAACGCAATAATTTTGTAAAAATAATTATCAAAATTAAACATTTTTATCTTCTAATTTTCATCATATATTGACACATAAGGCTTTGCGCTTTTTATTATAAAAGAGTAATATTATGGCATCATAAAATGGTGATATTTTTTGCTAAAAAGTACCTAAATTTAATTTAATTTAATTTCAATCTCGCTATCCCTTTTGTAGCAAAACATCTGGCGATTTTGTTGTAAAAATGACAAAAACCCCACTTGCAAATTAAGGCCAAATACACTATATTTAGTTGTAGTTAAATTTAATAACACTATATCTAGTGTTTCTCTATTGGGGGAGAAAAATGAACAAACACATTCAAGTCACCAAACGAAATGGTATAAAAGAACCCATCGATATGGAGAAAATCCACCGTGTGGTTCACTGGGCTTCTCAGGACTTAGATAAGGTCAGTGTTTCCCAAGTTGAGATCAATGCACAGTTGGCTTTTTTTGATGGTATTAAGACTGAAGATATCCACGAAACCATTATTAAATCAGCGGCTGATTTAATCTCGACAGATGCACCTGATTATCAGTATTTAGCGGCGCGTTTAGCGATCTTTCATTTACGTAAAAAAGCTTTCAAATCTTTCACTCCGCCACACCTATATGCGCATGTTAAAAAGTTTACCGATTTAGGTATTTACGATACCGACATTCTTGCCAAATATTCTGAAGCAGAAATCAACGAATTGAACGAATATATCGATCATTGGCGCGATATGAAATTCTCTTATGCAGCGGTAAAGCAGCTCGAAGGTAAGTACCTAGTGCAAAACCGTGTCACTGGTGAGGTTTACGAATCACCTCAGTTGCTCTATGTATTAGTTGGTATGTGTTTATTTCAAGAGTACGAGCCTAAAGCGCGTATGGACATTGTTAAGCGTTTTTATGATGCAGTGTCTAATTTTAAAATCTCTTTACCCACCCCAATTATGGCGGGTGTTCGCACTCCAACCCGTCAATTCTCTTCTTGTGTGTTGATTGAAGCAGCTGATGATCTTGACTCAATCAGTGCAGCAGCAGGTGCCATTGTTAAGTACGTTTCTCAGCGCGCCGGTATTGGTGTTAATGCAGGCAGGATTCGCGCTATTGGTAGTCCTATTCGTGGCGGTGAAGCGACTCATACAGGTTGTATTCCTTTTTATAAACACTTCCATACAGCGGTTAAGTCTTGTTCTCAAGGTGGTGTTCGTGGCGGTGCGGCCACCCTTTTCTACCCATTATGGCATTTAGAAGTTGAAGATTTATTGGTGCTCAAAAATAATGCAGGCACTGATGAAAACCGCGTTCGTCACTTGGATTATGGTGTGCAGTTTAATGGCTTGATGTATCAACGCTTCTTAGTGGATGGCGATATCACCCTATTTTCGCCGCATGATGTACCCGGCTTATACGATGCTTTTTTTGCTGATCAAGCTGAATTTACGCGCTTGTACGAACAATATGAGCAAGATGACTCCATACGAAAAGAAACCATCAAGGCTAGAGAATTATTTGCTAAGTTTATGCAAGAACGTGCCAATACAGGGCGTATTTATTTACAAAATGTTGATCACTGTAATACCCATGGTGCCTTTGATGCTAAGCAAGCCCCTGTTCGTCAATCGAATTTGTGTATGGAAATTACATTACCAACTAAGCCATTGTATTCTGTGCAAGATGAAAATGGTGAAGTGGCTTTGTGTACACTCTCAGCAGTTAATCTAGGCGCACTTGATAGCCTAGATGAGCTTGAAGATATAACTGAAATTATTGTACGTTCATTAGACTCATTATTGGATTACCAAGATTACCCAATCAAAGCGGCTGAGCTTGCCAGTAAAAACCGTCGCACCCTCGGCATTGGTGTGACTAACTTGGCCTACTACTTAGCCAAGAACGATGCCAAATATTCTGATGGCTCAGGCAATGCACTGATCCACAAAACCTTTGAAGCGCTACAATATTACTCGCTTAAAGCAAGTAATAAATTGGCCAATGAGCTTGGTGCCTGTCCATTGTTTAATGAGACCCAATATGCTCAAGGCATATTGCCAATTGACTCTTACAAGAAAGACATTGACGCCTTTAGCCCAACTGATTTGGCGTTAGATTGGGATACTTTACGACAAGATATAGTGGCTACTGGCCTTAGAAATTCAACCCTAACTGCATTGATGCCGTGTGAGAGTTCATCACAAATTTCTAACTCTACTAACGGTATTGAGCCACCACGAGGTTTTGTTTCTATCAAGCAATCTAAAGATGGCATCCTTAAACAAGTTGTGCCCGATTATGAAAACCTGAAAGATAAGTACGAGTTACTTTGGGACATCAAAGACAATGAGGGTTATTTACAGCTTTGCGCGATTATGCAAAAGTTTGTTGATCAATCAATTTCTACCAATACACATTACGATCCATCTCAATATGATGGCAACAAAGTGCCAATGAAATTGTTCTTGATGGATCTATTAAAAGCTTATAAATACGGCGTTAAAACGCTTTATTATCACACCACACGTGATGGTGGTGGTGAAGGGGTTATTGAAAAAGAAGACGATAACGCCTGTGGTGACGGCGTTTGTAAACTTTAAGGAGTAATTATGTCATATAGTATTTTTAACAAAGCCATTAGCGATACATTAACCCAGCCAATGTTTTTTGGTGACACGGTTAATGTTGCCCGATTCGACAAACAGAAATTTGAGGTGTTTGAAAAGCTTACTGAAAAACAACTGTCTTTCTTTTGGCGCCCTGAAGAGATTGATGTAACCAAAGACAAAATGGATTTCGCTAAGCTTTTGCCGAATGAAAAACACATTTTTATCTCTAATCTTCAATACCAAATCTTATTAGATTCGGTACAGGGCCGTAGCCCAAACATCGCTTTTTTGCCGATTGTATCCTTGCCAGAACTAGAAAACTGGATTGAAACTTGGTCATTCTCTGAAACCATTCACTCGCGCTCGTACACCCATATCATTCGCGCGATTGTGAATGAACCCGGCGTGGTATTTGATGACATTATGAAAACCGATGAAATCATCCAACGTGCTGAAAGCGTTTCTAAGCATTATGATGAACTGATTAAATGCACCCAGGCTTACCTCTTGCACGGCGAAGGCAAACTTGAGATAAATGGTGAAAATGCAGATGTCGATTTGTACTGTTTAAAGCGACAACTCTACCTGACCATAATGTCGGTGAATATTCTTGAAGCAGTACGATTTTATGTTTCTTTTGCCTGTTCATTTGCCTTTGCCGAGCGCAAAGTTATGGAAGGCAATGCCAAGATTATTAAGATGATTGCTAGGGATGAGGCCTTGCATTTAACCGGCACACAACACATGCTCAATCTCATGCGTGATGGTAAAGACGACCCTGAGATGGCAAAGATTGCTGTCGAGTGTGAAAGCGAGGTGATCGAGATGTTTAAAGAGGCTTGTGAGCAAGAAAAAGAATGGGCAGAGTACTTATTCCGCGATGGCTCTATGATTGGTCTTAACGCCCAAATCCTTAAGCAATATCTAGAATATATTACCAATGTACGTATGAACGCACTAGGACTCAAACCAATCTTTGAAGAATGCACCAATCCACTGCCATGGATTAACCATTGGTTAGATTCTGATAACGTGCAAGTTGCCCCGCAAGAAACAGAAATCACCTCTTATCTTGTTAGTGCTATTGACAACACCATGGAAGCTGATGATTCTGACTTTGATGACTTTAAACTGTAGCCAATAACCCATGTTTAAGATCGATGTTGACAACATTAACGGAAAAACCGAATCTCTGTACGTGTATGGCGAGCACTCGATCTTAACCGAACTTGAAGAGCACAATGTGGTGATTAATTATTCTTGCCGACAAGGTCATTGTGGCTCTTGTGTATTGCAGTTGTTGTCTGGGGATGTCATACATCAAGATTGCTTGGTGCCACTCTCTCAAGGGGAAATACTGGCTTGCCGAGCTACACCGATTACCGATATTAAAATTGGGTTAAGAGATTACTAAGCGATTGACCGATCAGCAAGATAGCTCAACACTTCGTTAGCATTACCTTTAAATACCACTCGATCCATTTTTTTCTGAATTTGATAATCATACATCGGGTCGTAATAACCCACTAGTAGCTCTTCTACCACAGGATAAAAACCTTCAGGGTCGCCCTGCTCCTTGTATTTTACAAGCGCACTATTGACCAGCTGCAATAGACTTTTATATCGCTCTAGCCCTAGACGTCTTTGTATTTTTTCTAAGCTTCTCAGCCAATAGTTGCTAAAGTTATTAAATCCATTAGTAGCATCTTGGGTAATGAAATCTTGTTGCATGTTAATCACATACGCATCCATACTCACCTCTAGGCGTTCAGCAACACTAGCCTCAAGCAAGATCAGTTCTGCTTGAGAGGTTTTGTCCTGCACGCATTGCGGGATATGTACTGTACCTACGTTTGAGCCCTCATCTTCAAATACCAAACGAGAGTTCGCTTGTTTTTTAATCAGCTCAATCGCCAAGGTATTTTCAAAGTTAATTTGTGTTGGTTGTGGCGTGGTGGTATTGCCAAAGGCAGAGCCACGATGATTAGCTAAACCCTCAAGATCAATCGTATCTTTAAGTTGATCAAGTAATAATGTCTTGCCACAGCCAGTTTGCCCACCAATCACAATCGGAGTAACTTGACCCATGATTCGATCAGTTTCATCAATCAAAAATCGACGTAGTGCTTTGTACCCGCCTTTAATACGTGGGTAGTTAATCCCAGAAGCCTCATAAATCCACTGTTGAGTGATTTGGCTACGCATTCCTCCACGGAAGCAATAAAGCGCCCCATTTGGGTTATTTTTGATAAATTCAAGCCATACGTCTAGTCGTGCTTGTTTGGCCTCACCTTGGACTAATTCATGCCCCAGGGCAATGGCTTGCTCTTGACCTTTGTTTTTATAACAAGTACCAATAAGTTCACGTTCAGAATCACTCATGAGTGGCAAGCTTTGTGTAAAAGGAAAAGCCCCTTGGTCAAACTCTATCGGTGCACGGGTGTCAATCAGTGGCGTGTTATTAACAAATAACTGAGTAAAATCAGTTATTTGAGTTAACTCACTCGACATTGATTTGCACTAAGGGTTTGTCGTTATCAAGTTTAATAATTTCGCCAATTTTTTCTAGGTCGAATCCTGCTTCTGTCATCATCTCATTAAATGCCACTTGCGCAGAGCCTGAAACCATAATTAATAGTCCACCGCTGGTTTGAGGGTCGCAAATAATCGATTGCACTTCAGAACTCATTGGGCTTAAGTTATGACCATAGCTGTCAAAATTACGTTGTGCTCCACCCGGTGAGCAACCATTCGCTAGGTAGTCTTTAATGTTCGGTAATATTGGTACTTTATTGTAGTCGATCACTGCTGCGACATTAGAACCTAAACAAACTTCAGATAAATGCCCGCCCAAGCCAAAACCAGTGACATCAGTCATTGCATTTATCCCATCAATGGTTGCTAATTTACAGCCAATATCATTGAGTTGGCACATAGTATTAATGGCGCGAGTCTCATCTTCTTTGGTGATTTTCTTTTGCTTTTGTGCAGTGGTTAAAATACCAATACCCAAAGGCTTAGTGAGATAAATTTGATCACCCACTTGAGCTTTTGAATTTTCTTTTAGATGCTCAATTTTTACTCGCCCTGTAACGGCCAAGCCAAAAATTGGCTCAGGAGAATCAATACTATGTCCGCCAGCCAGCATCATCCCCGCTTCTTGGCATACGCTACGTCCACCTTCAATCACTTGCCGCCCCACTTCAGGGGGTAGTTTATCCAGTGGCCAACCAAAAATAGCAATTGCCATTAAAGGGGTGCCACCCATAGCGTAAATATCACTAATGGCATTGGTGGCAGCGATACGCCCAAAGGTAAAAGGATCATCGACAATAGGCATAAAGAAATCAGTGGTACTAATTACCGCCTCACCATTACCAAGATCATACACCGCAGCGTCATCGCGCGAATGATTGCCCACCAGTAAATTAGGGTCAACTATTTCTTCAATAGACGAACTTAAAATTGTGTCTAAAACTTTAGGGGAAATCTTACAACCACAGCCCTGACCATGACTATATTCAGTTAATTTTATGTTCAAATTTGATGGCATTAATAATGTCCTTTTTTCTAATTTTATGTTGGGCATTTTTATAAATATTAGCCTCTAATTGTTGCAATATAGCTTCCAAACTAAGCATATTAAGTGGCAATAGCAAATCAAACAAAGCTTTATCACCCCTAGCAAGTTTGATTTGGTTGACTAAACTTCTGTCTGTATTTGGTTGTTTATTTTTAAGCACAACAAACAAAATACTAATGAAAGCACCAATGACGACACCTAATAATAGGTAGTAGTATTTTAAATTGTTAGTTGGCGCATTGTCATTAATGTTTGACGGCTTTTTATCCGTTTTTTTGATTGGCTTTTGCACACCTTTTTTACTTTTAATTTGAATACTGATCGGCTTAGTTGCAATGCGTTTTTTACTTTGGGTTATTTTGTCAAAGTAGTCAAACTCAAAACTGGGTATCACAAAATTCTGCCCGCCAACAATGGCGAATTTTTGCTGCCATTGATTGTAGCTAAACTCGGCCTCATCACTGTAAATAGTTGCCCCTTCAATATCAAGGCTAAACTTCTGGATATCTTCAAAATTACCCTTGCCATGAATCGTAACCGTTAAATTAACGGCCTTTCCTTGTGTAGCTTGGGTTTTGTCAATGCTGGCTTTAATATTGAAATCACCAAAAATCCTTAATGCATCTGGCAAAGGTTTGACAGTTAATGTTAATGGGTTTGAGTGGATTTTTTTTATTTTGGCAGTCGAAAAATTACCAAATATATTATTATTTTGATTGCCAATACTAGCCACTGCACTTGGGATGTTAAACGTGCCAAAATTATCAGCACTCAGTCGATAACTAAGTGTGTGAATGTTGTAATTGTCATCAGTGCTTTGAGTGGATTTTTGATTTTTTATAAACAACAAATCTTTCACCTCTGGCATGGCGATGTTAACCGGACTATTGGATGTGAGTGATTTTTTTTCTTTAAAGATTACCTTTAGATTGATTTCATCACCCAAGAAAAACGTTTGTTTATCAGCTTCAATTTGTAAAATATAGTCATCACCTGCCTTAGCTTGCGATGGATTTTTTAGCGTTATTTCAATTGCTCGAGTGCTTTGCTTATCTCCATCCACCATCAGTGTATAAGCTGGAATGTTTAAACTTTTAGCGGGTTTAAAAATATATGACTTGCTGCTTTGTTTAGAATTCTTGTTATTGACAATGCTAATTTTCTGCGAATTACTGGTATATAAAACAGGGTTCCCTGAAATATTACTTAGAGAAGGAAAGCTAACTTTGTCACCATCAGAGCTCAAAGTTAGGATGATTTGATCGCCCGGATAAAACCAAGTTTGATTAACACTTGCCGTGCTCAGTGCAAAAATTGGTGCACTCATTAAAAAGAGTAAATTACCAAGGATTTTGTTCATTATCATTTTGTGGTTTAGTCAGTGGAATCATCAAGGTTCTAAGTTTTTTATTTAGCGCTTTTTCCCATCGCTGCTGTTTAATTTTGTTGAGCTTCTCTCTTTGCTGTTGTTTACTTTTAGATTTTTTCTTTTTCTTATTTTTTTGCTTTCTGTGTTTTTTATTTTTCTGTTTTGTGTCTGTTATTTTCCGTCTTTTTTGTTTCTTGAGTAGCTCTAGGTTAAACAGCGCATCCTTATCTTTTTGTAATTTTAATGCCTTCTCATAGCTGTCAATTGCTTCGTTAATTTTGCCCGATTTGGCATAGGCATTACCAGAATTATACAAACGATCAAAGGCTAAGTCTTCTCGCTTAACACTTTGGTATTTTTTCAATGCTTGTTTATACAAGCCTTGTTTGTATAAGCTGTTTGCCTGGTTTAAACGCGCAGCGTCATTGTTAATATCATCGAATTTTTCTGCAGCTAGCTGATAATCCTTATTTTCATAGGCTTTATTAGCTTGATAAATACTAACAAAATCAAACAATCCTGCTTGTACATTAACTGAAAAAAGCAATAAAAGTATAAGTTTCATGACTTTTTTGGTAATGAAAAGAATGCAAAAAATAACAAGACCAAGGCAAACATCAATGGGTAATAAAACAGTTGCTGCTTTTGAATAATACTGGTGTTCTTACTGCTACTAAGTTTTTTAAAGGCATTAATAAATTTTGATAAATCATCGTTATTTAATGAATATTTCAAATACCTTCCTTGCGTTTGATTGGCCAGATTTACAATGTTTGGATTCTCTTTAACAATCACAAGGTTTCCATATGCATCTTCCAAAGCACCCTCTTCGGTTTGAATACTACTACCCCGCTCACTGGCAATATCAAATATAAAAATCTGAATGTTGTGTTCGTTTGCATAATCAATTTCTTTATCAAAGTTATCGTTGTCACCACCATCGGTTAACAATAATAATTGCTTGTTTAAAGCACCACCAAACAGATCGTTGGATGATTGTAAAATATTAAGTATGTTGGTTCCTGTTAGACTGATACTGTCTAAGTAAAGATTTTTTATTAAGAATTTAAGGCTGCTTAAATCATCTGTTAAGGGAGAAATTAAAAAGGCTTGATTGGCAAATCCTAAAATTGCAATACGTGTGTTTTTAATGCCATCAAAACTATTCAGTAATTTATTTTTTGCAAACTCAAACCGATTAGGGTAGATGTCATTAGCTAGCATTGATTTTGACATATCAATCGCCACCACCAAATCACTCAGACGTTTATTTACCTTTATTTCACCACTGACAAGTATTGGCTTGCTAAGTGCAATTAGAATGAATATCATGCCTAATAGTAATAATCTAAGGCGCACCTTGGTTGATATCTTGTGGTTATTGAGGCTGATTTTTTCCAACACTTCAGCTGAAAATAAAGCCTCAATGCTTTTATTCTTGCTGTGAATAAAAAACCACAGCATAACCACTGGAATGGTTAGATAGAGTAGTTCTACTTGTTCAAAACCCATGTGTTTTTCCGCCAAAAATAAATCAATAAAAGCACTAATGCTAGGCCTAGTGGGTAATGAAAATAATAAGTTTTTTTATCGTATTTGCTAATATTTATTTTGCTTTTTTCTAGCTGATTAATTTGCTTATAAATATTTTGAATACTTTCACGACTGTTGGCCGAGAAGAATTTAGCACCCGTGCTATTTGCAATGTATTTTAATACCTGTGCGTTGTAGTCTCTTTTGTCGCCAACAGCAACGGTGTAAACTTTAATTTTGTTATCTTTGGCGCGCTCAAGCGCCATATCAAGTGGCACACTGTCAGTATTGTCCTTGCCATCAGTAAGCAAAATAGCAATTCTTTCTTTTGACTTAGAATTATTAAACAGTTTCGAGCTTAAAAATAAAGCCTCATACAGCGCAGTTTTTCGCCTGCCAGCAACACCAATTTCGATATTATCCAGCATTTTTATAACACTTTCCTTGTCATAGGTAAGGGGTACAACCGTATAAGCAAAATCTGCAAAAACACTCAATGCTAATTTATCAGTTTTACGCTTTGAAATAAAATCAACCATGATTTCTTTAACAATTTTAAATTTATCAAAACGCAGCATAGAGCCAGATGCATCTAAAATTAGGGAAATTTCATAACCCTTGGTGTTGTCTAGTATGATTTGTTCGGTTTTGATTGGACTTGAAAGCCCAACGACTAATAGGCCAAGAATAAGCACTCTAAGCGTATTAAGCAGTATTTGTTTGGATTTTACTAGACTGGTTAATAATTCAGTGTGGGGGAAATAAATGGCACGCTTTTTCTCTTTGCAAAACACAACACACACCACCACCAAGACAAGCAGTAATAAAACATAAGGGTATTCAAAGCTAAACATGAATAAAGCTCTTGATTTGTTGTATCAATTTTGGGTCTAGATCATCTACATACTTCTTGTATTTATATTTTTCTAAGTCATTATTTATTTGTTTAAATTGAGCCTTGTTATCACTATTGCATAATACCTCTGCATATTTTTTAAAACCATAAGCAACCGATTTACTCTCAGAAAAATCAAGTTTTTGCAGCTTCTCAATAGCCACTTGCTTGTCATTCTTTTTCCTAGATTTAATAATTCGCCTTATAAAAAAGGCAACTATTAATAAAACAGCAATAACCATAAGCAAATAACTCAACGAATCATCTGCAATGCTAACAATGGGCTTAATGTCTTTTAAATTACTCATCAGCGTAGAATTTGAGACAACTTGATAAAGGCGTCATCACTGGTGTAAAGTTTGCCAACATTGATACCATGTTTGGCAAAATGAGAAAACAGCTTGTCGTCCTGAGCGTTTAGCTTTGTTTGGTACTTTTTCGCTAATTTTTTATTCATACTGGCTTCAATGGTGTTGCCATCTTCTGCATTGACTAGATCTAACTCTGTGGCAAAATTTGGCATTTCTTCCAGCCTATCACGCACTACCAAAGCATTGATTTGATTCTTGTGAGCAATCAGGGAGTAATCATCCTGTTGATAAAAATCACCAATAACAAATACCAATGATTTTTTCTGTTGTAGTAGATAATCATTAAGTGCTTGAAAGTCAGGCTTTGTTTTTAACAAATCCCACGATAGTATGGCTTCAATCGCATGAAGCACGTCACTCGTATTATTAAAACGAAACAGCTGTTGTTCATTTTTTGAAAAGAATAACAACTGTGTTTGATTGTGTTGCTTGATGGATGAACAGCCCAATAAAGCAATAATTTGAGCGATTGTTTCACTTTTTAAACACTGACTACCAAAGTGCAAACTGCTTGACAACATAATACAAATCACTACATTGATTTGTTTATTTTCGTTAAAGATATTGGTTTGTAGCTCGCCGGTTTTACCACTGGCAGTGAAGTTAATTTTACGAATATCATCACCTGGCTCGTACGGGCGAATTTCACAAAAATCTAACCCCTCTCCACGTATTTTTGATAATTCCCCGGCCGATTTGTTGGTGAAAACATTCTTCTTAGCGCGTAATAGTATCTCTTGAGCTAGCATGGCAATGTTTACGGCGCTTTTATCACCTTGAGTATCTTTTGGATAATTGATTGTGCGCTAATATTATCTGCCTGCGCTTGATAGCTCAGCACAATACGATGTTGTAAGACCTCTGTCACCACACTAGCAACATCAAGCGGTGTTGCAAAATCATTGCCTCGTATCAGTGCCTTAGCGCAGCTAGCTTTGAATAAATCGATACTACCTCTGGGGCTAGCACCAAAGTCAATCAAATCTTGTATTTCGCTTAAACCATATTTTTGTGGATAGCGTGTCGCAAAGATAATTTTGAGTATGTATTGCTTAACAGCTTCATCCATATGAACTTGTTTGAAATTAGAGCGAAGCTCTTCTATATCATCCATGTTAGCTACTTGGTTCACTGCGTCAAACCCACTAACAGCTACTCGGTTAACCACCTCTAACTCTTCATCTATGGTGTTGTAATCCAGTACGGTTTTCAGCATAAAACGATCAAGTTGCGCTTCTGGCAATTGGTAGGTTCCTTCTTGTTCTACTGGATTTTGTGTTGCCATCACCAAAAAAGGCCCATCGATTTTAAAACTCTCGTTAGCAATGGTTACTTGCTTCTCAGCCATTACCTCGAGTAACGCTGATTGCACCTTCGCAGGTGAACGGTTAATTTCATCTGCTAATAATAAGTTGGTAAAAATCGGCCCTTGTTTAATACTAAATTCGCCACTTTTTGGGTTGTAGATTTGTGAGCCTGTTAAATCACTGGGTAACAAGTCAGGGGTAAATTGAATCCGCTTAAAATCAATGCCCAGGGCTTTAGCCAATGTATTAATTGCGGTGGTTTTTGCTAATCCTGGCACACTCTCTACCAAGATATGTCCGCCAGCGATTAAACCTATTAATAAGTTATCGACCAAGTTCTCTTGACCGATAATAACTTTTTGAATTTCAGCTTTTATTGTGTCAATCATAAGCAAGAATTATAGCCTTATGGTTTGTACTCTGCCTCTAACTTTTTGTATAATTGTTCAGGGGTCAAATCAGGGTGTTCATCCATGATATTAAAGGCAACCACATTGTCTTCAACTGCATCCCAAATCTTGACATAAGTTCCTTCTTTATAACCATGATCTTGTCTAAAAGTATTCAGTTGATTCTTAACAAGATAGCGTTTGTAGAGCTCTGGCACATCCATACTCATGTTGGCTAAAGCCTTAAAGAATATACCGGTGATTTCATACAAAGCATTTTGTGATTTATCCACATTAGCACCTGCGGCAGCAGCCACCATTTTTTCTAAAATCTCCACCATGAGCTCTGGGTTTATTTCACGTTCAGGTTCCATATTTTCATAGGCCTCAGCAAAACCTGTATCGCCAAAGTGAATAGCTTCAGACATAATAAAATGCCAAATATCAACCAATTCAACTTTAGCATTATCTAAATCTGGCTGGCCATCGATATCTTTCCAATGCTTCCAGTTAAACGAGTCAATCGCCTCGGCAGCTTCCATATAGATACAGCGAAGCCATGAAATTTGACGGCCATCTTTAGTTGCACCTTCTGTCCAGATTAGACCGTTGGTGGCATCATTGAGCTTTTGTTGCAGCTCAAACATTT
>JAPYQD010000120.1 GCA_029937335.1 Gammaproteobacteria bacterium | reverse complement strand
GGTGTGAGTGTTTTAATAGCCATGTCGAGTGCCAACTCACACAAATACATCGATTTTGGAATATCAACTGAGAGTTGCCCGCTCATATTGGGTGCCATATCTGAGAGCACCACATCCATTTTATGGCCACCCGTTAATGTCAATAGTTCTTCATAAACTGAGTCTTCAGTAAAGTCACCACAGAGAAAATCCACCCCAGGGATAGGTTCAATATCAAGGATATCACTGGCAATAACTTGGCCTGATTTTCCCACCAGTTTAATTGCTACTTGACTCCAACCGCCAGGCGCAGCACCTAAATCAAGCACGCGCGAACCTGGCTTAATAAATTTATCTTTGTTTACAACCTCTGTCAGTTTGTAAACAGCACGTGAACGATAACCTTCTTTTTGTGCTTTTTTTACATATTCATCACTCAGATGTTCACTCATCCAACGACCAGAACTGCTTTTTTTACCCATAAATAGTTATATCAATAATTTCTAATATTGATAGTCATTTTACGGGATAATAGTGCCTTTTTCGCATTCACTTAATTCGTATGAATACCAAACTTAGAAATATCGCTATTATTGCGCACGTTGACCACGGTAAAACCACATTGGTTGATAAGTTATTGGAACAGTCTCAAACTTTTGATGAACGTTTTGAATCGACTGATCGTATGATGGATTCGAATGATTTGGAAAAAGAACGCGGCATTACCATTTCATCGAAGAATACAGCTATCAAGTGGAATGACTACCATATTAATATTGTAGATACCCCAGGACACGCCGATTTTGGTGGTGAAGTAGAGCGTGTTTTATCGATGGTAGACTCAGTGCTTTTACTGGTGGATGCACAAGAAGGACCAATGCCACAAACGCGTTTTGTGACTAAAAAAGCTTTTGATCAAGGTCTCAACCCGATTGTAGTGATAAACAAAATCGATAAAGATGCAGCTCGCCCTGATTGGGTGATTGACCAAGTTTTTGATTTATTTGATCAACTCGGTGCGACGGATGAGCAATTAGATTTCCCTGTTATTTACGCCTCTAGTATTAATGGCTATGCATCCTTAGAAGACAGTGCACGTGAAGGTGATATGACACCGATGTTTGAGACTATTATTAAACACGTTAAAGCGCCTGAGGTTGATATTGAGGCGCCACTACAGATGCAGATTACGGCACTGGATTATTCATCATTTGTGGGTGCAATTGGTATTGGCCGTATTACTCGCGGTACGATTAAAAAGAATCAACAAGTGGTTATTGTCGGTGCAGATGGTACTGAGCGTAAAGCTAAAATTGCCAATTTACAAGGTTTTTTAGGGCTTGATAAAATCGATACTAACGCCTCTGAAGCGGGTAATATTGTTTGTATTACCGGTATCGAAGGTATCTCTATTTCAGATACTGTTTGTGATCCTGAAACGATTGAAGCGTTGCCACCACTCAGTGTTGATGAGCCAACCGTATCAATGGCATTCCGTGTTAATGATTCTCCATTCGCAGGGCAAGATGGAAAATATATTACTACAAGAAATATTCGTGATCGCCTAGATAAAGAACTAATCTATAACGTTGCATTGCGTGTTGCTAATACAGAAGACCCTTCAGAATTTATTGTTTCTGGTCGTGGCGAATTGCATTTATCTATTCTGATTGAAACCATGCGTCGTGAAGGTTTTGAGTTAGCAGTGGGCCGACCACAAGTGATTTTAAAAGAAATTGATGGTGTGACTTGTGAACCGTTTGAAGACCTAAGTGTGGACGTTGAAACTCAACATCAAGGCACAGTAATGGAAAAACTTGGCGAACGTAAGGCCGAGCTTACTAACATGGTGCCTGATGGTAACGGACGCGTAAAACTAGACTTTAATATTCCAGCACGTGGTTTAATCGGTTTTAGAACTGAATTCTTAACAGCAACTACGGGTACTGGTTTGATGAATTCAACTTTTGATGCTTATAAGCCGCAAAAGCCAGGTCAGATTGGCCAGCGCTCTAACGGTTCATTAATCTCTATGAATCAAGGTAAGGCGGTTGCCTATGGAATTTTCAATCTGCAAAAGAGTGGTAAATTCTTTGTAGAGCACAATACTGATATTTATGAAGGCATGGTAGTAGGTATTCATGCACGTGATAAAGATTTGGTGGTTAACGTGATGAAAGGCAAGCAACTTACCAATGTACGTTCTTCAGGTACCGATGAGGCTGTGTCATTGACACCAGCAATTAAGCTCGACCTTGAGCAAGCGTTAGAATTCATTGATGATGATGAGTTGGTAGAAGTAACACCAAACTCTACTCGTATTCGTAAACGCATATTGGGTGAGACTGAGCGCAAAAGAACCCGTAATAAAAAGGCCGACTAGAAAACAAAACACAGGGTTACTGTTGGTATACTAATCCATTATGGACAGTATCCTTAATTTCTTTGTTAGGCAAAAAAAACTAGCCTTAGTTTTTACCGTGAGTGTTATCGCGATTGGTCTATTGGCGCTTAGCAGTATTCAACGAGACCAATTCCCAGCAGTTGACTTTGAAGTCATGTCTATTTCAACCGCTTACCCTGGCGCATCACCCGAAGATGTTGAGCAAAATGTTACCAACCTCATTGAAGATGAACTCAGCAATATCTCAGGTATTGAGAAGTTTGTTTCAGTTTCTAGAGAAGGGC
>JAPYQD010000119.1 GCA_029937335.1 Gammaproteobacteria bacterium | reverse complement strand
GCGAATCGTAAAGCGTTATTAGCTGTCATGGCGATATTTACCTTATTTATGGGGTATTTCATTCAAGATCTTGATATCCGCAACGACCCTGATACTTTGTTACCAGAATCTAACCGTTACGTAGCCACTAATGCCTATGGAGAGCAGAAGTTTGGCTTTGGTAATATTATGGTGGTTGGTTTTGTATTAAAGGATTGCGTCGGCGGTGATGATCCTTACGGCGATGCGGATAAGATTATTAATTACGATCCGATCACAGGACTGCGTATTAATGAATCCGCTCCTGCAAAAATAACAAAAGCAATTTGTGAAAATGCAGGCGGTGCTTGGGAAGATTCAGCCGATGTGTATCAACCATGGTTTATCAACATGGTGCAAAAGGCTCATAATGACATGGTAGCGTTAGAGCATTCACGTGGCAACAACTTCATGGACATTGCGGCGCAAAAGATTAAGTACATGGGTACTTCAGAAGACGGCGGTTTAAAGTTTGAAAGGTTAATCCCTGTTGCCGGTATTAATAAAACCGATGCGCAAGTAGCAAAGATTGAACTAGCACATCTCAAGAAAGGCATTGAAACTAACCCAGTACTTGCACCAATGCTGATGCTTAAGCAAAAATCAGACGGCACGCGTTGTGAGTTTGCACAAGAGGGCTGGTACAACGATGAAATATGTAAAGCCAAAGGCTTCTTTATTGTGGGTGACTACGCGGATACCGTAAAAGAAGATTATTTACCGTGGGTGTCTTCAACCATTGATTTGGTGAATGACATTAAAGCTAAGCACGGCGATAGAGTGGAAGTGCGTATTGCGGGTGAACCGTATTTCTTGGCATATATGTTGTACGACTTGGTGCAAAAATGGTGGTTGTTTGCGGTTTCATTCTTAATTGTGGTAGCGGCACTTTGGTATCTTAACAAAGGCTGGAGAGGATCCGTGTTCCCACTCATTGGAGTGGTCTCAACCATTGTAATTACTTTGGGTTTAATGGGTTTCACCGAGTATAAACTTACCACTATGATGGTGTTAACACCAATGTTATTACTGGCCATTGGTACAGGACACGCTGTGCAGGTGGTGCGACGATATCAAAGTGAGCTGCATGGTGATGGGCGCATTACACCATTAACCGCAGCAGAAAAAGCGATTGCAACTACGATTGTGCCAGCAACATTGGCGATTGTAACGGACATGGTAGGGTTCTTTACCTTGTCGTTTGTGGATATTTCATTCTACAAGGCTTATGCGTATTTTGGTATGTTTGGTATGTTGACAATTTTAATTACCACAACAACCATTGCACCAATTCTAATGGCAATGTTCCCGGGCAAGAATGTTAAAGCAGATGCCTCAATGACAGAATCATCAGCTTTTGAAAAAGGCATGGCCAATACATTAACGAGTGTGATCACTGGCAAGATGAAGATTATCCCAATTGGTCTGATTGTAGCGCTTGTGGCTTGGTCTGCGGTACAAACTAAAGTATTGTCACCAACCGAAGAATCGGCAATGCCAGGTGTTGAAGTGGGCATTAACTATTCACGTGCAGCCTTTAAATACGACTCCGATGCTAACATTGATTTGCGTCGTTTAGGCGAGGTAATGCCAGGTGTAATTTCAGTCAATATTCCTATTAAGGGTAAGGTAGAGCATTTTCCAATGTTGTCAGCGTGTGCGTATGACGGCTCGCAAGCACCAGGTACAAAGTGTTGGGATGAGGATGAAGACGACCCACAAGGTGCGTTTAACAATGCTGACGTAATGGCAGCGATTGAAAAAACCGAAGATTGGATGCGGTCCCATCCAAACATTGGCTTTACCGGTTCGTATATTCAATTCTTAAAAATTGTAAATATGTTAATGGTAACGCCAGAAGGGCAAGAGCCGGATCTTAAGTATTTTCACGTTCCAAATGCGACATTCATTGCTAATAATATGGATGTGTACGGTGATCCGGAAGATCCTGAGTGGGTGCCAAATGCAAATGAAGTTGTAACTGGTTTTAATGGTTTGTTAGAAGCTAATACCAATGCGGGCGACCTAGATTCATTTGTAGCTAAAGGTTGGAATGAAGGTGTCATCATGGGCTTTGTGAATACTATGGATCCGGTAAAAACTCATCAAACGGTGAAAGATATTCAAAAATGGTTTGAAGATAATAAAAACGAACCTGGGTTTGATCTAGTAACTTGGGGCTTTAAATCGGGTGATATTGTGCACATGCCTGAAACAGGTAAAACTATTCAGATCGAAGACAGTGGCACTACAACGATGGCTGTGGGTGGTTTCTTGGGTGCAACAGAAGCAACGCATGATGTGGCGGAAGTTGAATACATTAAATCACCGTTAGTAACGGCATTGGCAATTTTCATTATTTCAGCTTTGATTTTTGGTTCGCCACTGATAGCGGCAATCTTGACATCAACACTGTTGGTTACGTTGTTTGGTCAGTATGGATTAGGTGCTTATTACACCAGTGTTGAAAACTGGTCAGGAAATCTTCACTTTGCAACATTGGTATCGCTATCTATTGCAATGGGTTTAGGAGTGGACTACGGTATTTACATGATATCTCGCCTTAGGGAAGAGATGGCTGCTACGGGTGGTGAGTGGGTTAAGTCCCTTAGAAACACGCTAGAAACAACGGGTGCAGCTGTTTTTGCCTCTATTCTAGTGTTACTAGCAAG
>JAPYQD010000118.1 GCA_029937335.1 Gammaproteobacteria bacterium | reverse complement strand
GATGATTTATCACTTAATGATTATCCAATGATTATTTCTGAGTTAAAGGCGCTTAGCGCAACAACTCAAATTTTTGTAATGACCGGTAATCGTGATTTTTTGTTGGGTAATGCGTTTTCTAAACAAACGGGTTGCACTCTAATTAATACGCCTTATTTACTCGAAACCAATACTCAATCATATGTACTCACCCATGGTGATGAGTTATGTACGGATGATAAAGGCTATCAACAACTTAAAAGTATCTTACAACACCCGATTACTCGGTTTATTTTCTTACGTTTACCGAAGAAACTGCGTTTAAAACTGGCCGGAAAAATACGCAAAGAGAGTGTTAAGGCTCAACAATACAAGACTCATGAAATTATGGATGTTAATCCAAGTGCTGTCATGACGTTAATGGAAAAATACCCAGACACAAGTCTGATTCATGGGCATACGCATCGTCGAAATACGCATGTTGAAAAAAAGTTTACTCGTTATGTTTTAGGAGACTGGAAAAACGATGCAGGTAATGCTATTAAGCTTGATGGTGAATTAAGCTGGCTTGAAATTCACTAGTCGTTCAACCAAATCAACACTGCTTACTTTAAGCAATACTTTTTCATCTCGCTCAGGCAAAGTTTTAAACTTAATTTGCGTCATCATGCCGACTTCAGGAATCATAAACAAGGCTTTGTCACCACGCGTATCAACCACAACACCTTCGCCCTGCCAATTAGGATTTTGTATTAAATACAGGCATTTGTAATGGTCGTTACTGGCGCGTGTGGTTTTGCCAATGTCAGGCATTGATGCATTGGTGATGCCGATAATCTCTTTAACGCGTTCTTTTTCAAGGGTGGGCTTGCCCAAAATAAAGTTTGATAATTGTTGATGTGCTAAAAGATCAAAATATCGCCTAAGCGGACTGGTAACTCGAAGATAAGCATCAAGCCCTAAACCGTAATGAAGTAGTGCTTTAGTAGAAGTGGCCGAACGCTTAAAACACTTAGTCGCAGCAAATGATTCAGACATCGACAGATTGTCTTTGTTATCGAGTGTTTCTTGCGGGAACTCTCCCTCATCTTGGATGGCGTACGGCATAACAATATCATTACTTTGTGCAAATAGCGCAATCACCCTACCTGCCATAATCATCATTTCAGCCACCAATTCTCGCGAAGGACTGCTGGCTTGATCCGAAATCTCTACTTGCCCTTCTTTAAATCTTACATCCACTCTAGGCAAGCTCAAACTAATAGAGCCGTTATTAGCTCGGTATTGCCTATGCAGCTCTACCAATGTTTGTATTTTTGCCAAATCTTCATTGGATTCTAAAATTTTATCGGCATCATCGTAACTAATATTAGTGACCTTAATGGTGCTATGTACCACCTCGATGTCTTGCATTTTGTCACCTGACAGTACAAACCCGAATGATAAGGCTGGTGAAGTGTCACCAACACCTAGTGCACACAACTCAGTAATTGAGGTTGGCAACATGTGCAAAATCTGATCTGGCAAATATAGATTAGTCGCCCTTTCTTGAGCGTATAAATCTAACTCAGAACCTGGTGCAACGATCATTGAGACATCAGCAATATGAACCCAAATTTTATCGCTATCGACACTAAAGGCATCATCAGCATCATTCGAATCAGCGTTGTCAATCGCGTAACTGTTTAAATGCGTTAGATCAATGCGCTCAACTTCAGTCATTTCGGTATCGATATCCACATCATTAGGAATGCCATGACGTGCAGGATATGGATTAAACGTTTGCTCAAAATATTTGAGCCTTAATAACAACTTATAAGCTGCTTCGGGTGTATTTTCTACACCGATATGCGTGAGTATTTTGGCGTGTTTAGACTGATTGAGTGCGACTTTTTCAATGTCTTTAATGTAGTCTAAATCTTGCTCATCAAAGATGTTGTTGGCAATGTTATCAACACAATGTGCTAATGTTTGCGCTTCTAACGCCTCAGCATCACGCTTGGCTTGAATACTAGCAACCTGCTCAGTAGGACGCACATAAATTTTGTCTTTTTGCCAGTAAAAATACAGCCCATCTTCGACCAGTACACAAGTACACCAAGCACTTTGTGCGGTGTACTCATCAAACAACCATTCGGTGATTTCTTGCAGAGTTAGGGTTTCTTCTTGAAAATCATCCAGTATGGCGATGTCTGCTTGTGCACAGCTATCGTTAACTTTTGTAAATTCAGAATGAATAAAACGGAAATCTTTTTCTCGCACCTTACGGGTTGATCCGTCTGCAAATTCTAGTTCGAATTTGTGGGTATTTTGCCCAGCAATACGTGCCGCTTTGCCTTTGTAGGCAACTAATGAGTTAATCAATGGTAATAAGCTAGTTTAGTGTTTCAGCGTAAGTCGCTGCATCCATCAGGCCATCAATGCCATCAGATTTAAATTTAACCAACCAACCGTCATCATAACAACTTGAATTAACCAACTCTGGCTCGTCATCTAGAACTTCGTTGGCTTCAACTACTTCAAGATCGGCAGGTGCGTAAACACCACTTGCCGCCTTTACAGATTCAACCACACAAAACTCGTCTTCGGCAGAAGCTTCGTCGCCTTCACCTGGTAGTTCAACATAAACCATGTCGCCTAATAAAGCCTGAGCATGATCAGAAATACCCATGGTATAAGTGCCATCGCCATTGTCTAAAATCCACTCGTGGGT
>JAPYQD010000117.1 GCA_029937335.1 Gammaproteobacteria bacterium | reverse complement strand
AATTCTAAAATCGCATCTAGCTCTTCATAAGGCGGCAATGAATCTCGATCTATTTGGTTAGGTGCTAGCTCTGCTGAAGGCTCGCGATCAATCACACGCCCAGGGATAACGTAATCAATAGAATTGCGATAATTGGCTAGGCGGTAAACCATGGTTTTTGCAATGTCTTTAAGCGGGGCGAAGCCACCTGACATATCACCATATAGAGTGGCATAGCCCACCGCCATTTCAGATTTATTGCCTGTTGTGAGTACAATCTTGCCTGATTTATTTGAAACTGCCATCAGTAGGGTGCCACGGATACGGGCTTGTAAATTTTCTTCAGTAGTGTCAGTATCAACACCTGCAAATAAAGGCGAGAGTTGCGTGTTAAAGCTATCGACCATCGAGTGAATGTTAATTTCATGATAATCAACTTTCATACTACTAGCCTGGGCTTTGGCATCCTCAAGGCTCATGCTAGAAGTGTATTCGTACGGCATCATAATCGCTTGCACATGCTCAGCACCTAGGGCATCAACCGCAATGGCTAGCGTTAGTGCCGAATCAATACCGCCGGACAAGCCAATCAATGCACCATTAAACACCCCATTTTTTTCAATATAATCTTTGGTTGATAACACCAGAGCATCGTAAATGGTTTTTTCAATCGACTCATCAATGTTTTGCATGAATGGCTGATCTAGGGAATGAGTTAAGACTTGAAAGAAGGGTAGTTGGTGTGTAATTTTACCGCTAGTATCCATAACAAAAGATCCGCCATCAAATACCAGCTCGTCTTGCCCGCCAACAGCATTGATGTAAATAAGGCTAACATTATTTTCCTGCACTCTTTGGCGCATGGTTTCAATTCTTTGTTGGTGCTTGCCTAGCTGAAAGGGTGAGGCGTTAAGGCTGATAATGGTTTGTGCACCATGAGCAACGACAGCACTAATGGGTGCAGCCTCCCATGCGTCTTCACAAATCACCACACCAATTTTGGTTTGTTGGCATTCGAATACAAATGAATCAGTACCGGGTTCAAAATAGCGTTTTTCATCAAACACGCCATAATTAGGCAAGCATTGTTTGTGATAAGTGCGTACACGACCTTGTTGTATTAAGTAAGCGCTATTGTACAAATTCCCCTTAACGCGTTCGGGTGCGCCAAACAAAATACTGATATCTTCAGGTAGTTGGGTGCGTATATGCTCAATGGTGGATTCAATCTGATCAATAAAACCTTCACGTAACAATAAGTCCTCTGGTGGATAGCCAATCAGTGCTAATTCTGGAAAAACCAGTAAATGAGTATCAGATTCATCCGCCTCAAGTGCTAGATTGATAATCGTCTGTGCGTTATTATTTAAATCACCAACAATGGGATTAATTTGTGCAAGTTTGATATTGATAGGCTCTGAGCCGTTTGAAAGGTTTTCTAGTTGTTCCTGCCAAAATATGGCCTTCAATTTATTGCCCGTGAGTTTTGCGTGCTCAAGTTTGGTGTTGGCCACCACTTCGGCAGGGTTAACACCCAAAATACTGGCAAATTGCCAAGCATGGGTTTCAGATAGGGCTGTTCTTCCTGATTTATATTTACTTAAATTAGACTGATTAATGTCATATTTCTGGGCAATCTTATAGTCTGAAAGCCCAGTCTTTTTGCGCACTTTAGCCAAATAATCCTTGGTTTTTAACCCCATCATTTACCCCTTAAATTCCATGTATTTTTTACCTATTATAGTTATTTTTTACCACTAGTGTAAGACATTCATTTTAGTTAAAAAATACTAGTAGTGGTAAAAGTACCATAAAATACTTATAAGTTATTGATTTAACTATAAAAAACTAATAGTTAATTTTTATTAAAAAAAGGACTTTACAAGCAAAAAAAGTAATGGTATATTTCACCCAAATCAACAACAAATCAGGGGAATTGTTATGAATCAAATGCACCAACATCTATTGGCAGAATCTGAATTAAATATTGAGACCATTGATCTACAACAAAGGGCTTATACTGATGATGCCAAAGCACAGTACGCCCTGGCCAATATTTTTCAAAAAGGCATCCATATTCCAAAGAATGAAAAACATGCTTTTTATTGGTATCAGCGTGCTGCACAGCAGGGTAATTTACTAGCTCAATACATGGTTTGGCAGGCTTATAAATTTGGCGACGGCACAGAGATAAATGCACAACAGGCTAAAAAATGGTTTGCCAGAGCATCACTTAAGAGTGCTGGCTCTACACAATCGGTTGTGGCTCAAATATTAGGCGGTGTTACACCACTGCATTAAAACAATTTACATACCTTGGGGGAGGCTCAAATGCGCGTTTTACGTCTTATTAAATCATTATTAGCATTATCAATGCTATTGGCTGGCAGCTCTGCTCTAGCATCAATCTACAGTTCTTATTCACCATTAACACATCTTAAACCTTTGTCGATCATTGTTTCTGTGACATTGATCTTAGGCTTATTGTCTTTTTTTCAAAAAAACAATATATAGCGCAAAATAATTGATAAACTTAAAACTTGTAGTTCCTTGGGGAATTGGGGGAATTGCTTTTATTTTTTTAAAAAAATCAAAAGGAGAAGTTTATGAATCAATTATTAAAATTGTCTGCTGCATCTATTTTAGCGATTAGCGCTTATAGTGTACAAGCAGGTATATTCCATAGTAACACTTTAGAAGATGTACAAGCCAAAGGTAGTTTAACGTGTGGCGTATCAACAGGTACACCTGGTT
>JAPYQD010000116.1 GCA_029937335.1 Gammaproteobacteria bacterium | reverse complement strand
CGTTCAATCGTTAAAACAAGGGGAATATCCCTTACAGTAAAATCTCTAAAGGAAGTATTGATACGCTTTGTTGTCGGTTTCGTTTTGGTAGAAATAACCCAACTCATCAAAGTTACGCTCTAGTTGGACAACATCATCAACTTGTAAACCAATCAATACACGACCGAAATCGGCACCATGATTACGATAATGGAATAAAGAAATATTCCAATGCGTACCTACCTTCTTTAGAAAGTTAAGTAAAGCACCAGGGCGCTCAGGAAATTCAAATCGGTACAGTACTTCATTATCAGCATCCGAACGACCGCCCACCATATAACGAATATGGGTCTTAGCAATAGAATTGTCACTCATATCCAAAATATCAAATGATTGTGAGAGCTTGGCTATCAATGCTTCTTTTTCGCTTAAGCCTTCGCTGAGTGCCACGCCTACAAAAATATGGGCCTGCCTATTAGGTGCATAACGATAGTTAAATTCTGTGATGGCATGGTTGTCCAGCAACTGGCAAAACTTTAAGAAGCTGCCAGGCTGCTCTGGAATAGTCGCGGCAATAATGGCTTCATTATGCTCACCCAAATCAGCGCGTTCTGAAATATAACGCAGGCGATCAAAGTTAACATTGGCGCCTGAGACAATAGAAACCAAATTCTCATTTTCAATGTTATTTTGTTCGACGTACTTCTTCACCCCTGCTGTGGCCAAGGCGCCAGCAGGCTCTGCAATAGAGCGCATGTCTTCATAGATGTCTTTAATAGCGGCGCAGATTTCATCATTACTCACTAACACCACTTCATCCACCACTGCTTTGACAATTGGATAGGTTTGTTCGCCAATTTGCTTGACTGCCACACCATCAGCAAAACGACCAACATCGGGCAATACAACGCGCTCACCTTGTTTAAGCGCTTGATAAAGTGTTGGTGAATCTTCTGGTTCAACACCAATTACTTGGATGTTTGGCGCATAGTGCTTAATGTAAGTCGCTATACCGGCAATCAAACCGCCACCGCCCACAGGGACAAATATTTTGTCCATGCTTGGAAGTTGTTCTAATAATTCTTTAGCAATGGTCGCCTGCCCTGCCATGACTTCAATATCATCGTACGGATGGATAAACACCAAATCTTGGGCTTGTTCTAATTGTTTGGCGTATTGATAGGCATCATCATACACATCACCATGAAGCACAACTTTACCGCCCAGTTGCTCGACCGCATTAACTTTAATTTTGGGGGTAGACAGTGGCATCACAATCACTGACTCAATGCCGAGCTTAGTAGCAGACAACGCCACGCCCTGAGCATGATTACCCGCACTTGATGCTACCACGCCTTTGGCAGCTTGCTCTTTTGTAAGACTAGAGATTTTTTGGTAAGCACCTCTTAGCTTAAACGAATGTACTGACAATTCATCTTCTCGTTTAAGATAGATGTTGTTTTTACTACGCTCGCTGAGTTGGTGCGCTAAGCTCAATGGCGTAACGCTGGCAACGTCATAAACGCGGGTGTTATCAGCTAAATCAACAATGCTTTGCATGTAGTTCCTTTAAGTAATCAACCGTTACATAAGTGGCATCGGTGGCGTCACCTTCAATTAATGTAAAAGGTTTGTTTGGCTCGCCTAAATTATTCAGAATAACGATTGCCTCATCAAACTGATGAGACTCAGTATATTCGTTAGTGGTGATTAATGTTTTTAAATTTGCATCGGTTGCTGAAACAATGCCATTACGCGAATCTTCAAAAGCGATACAATCTTTAGGCTCTAGATTCATTTGCTCTAATACCCAATGGTAGATATCGCCCGCTGGTTTTAAATTAGGCACGATATTACCTGCACCAATCACCTCAAACCAATCGAGTGCCTCGCGCCCTAGCGTATTGGCAATCAATGCATCAACATTAGCAGGTGTGGTGGTAGTGGCAATGGCCATTCTTAAACCGGCATCTCTCGCCTCATGAAATAAACGCTCCACACCGGGTCTTAAAGGTATTTTTCCTTCATTGACGAGGCGTACATAGATCTCGGTTTTGAGCGCGTGGACGGAGGCGGCAAAAGCATCTAAATCATCACAACTAAAATCAGGCTTGTAATCATTAACATAATGCTTGATGCGTAATTGCCCACCGGTGACATCGAGTAATTTATGGTAAAGTTCGTTCGACCAGACCCAATCTAGGCCTAATTCTGCAAATGCCAAATTAAAGGCGACCAAATGCCCATCACGCTCAGTATTTGCAAGGGTTCCATCAACATCAAAAATAAGTGCTTTTAGTGTCATAAATAATTTTATAATAAGAAATGTACGAAATAAATTGCTATTTTAAGTCACTTTCGGTATAAACATTATTTTTTTCATTAACAACCATTATGTCAGAACCAGATTTTCAAGATATTCCTGCTTACAAGCCTACCAAAAATGAAGATTTTATGAGTGTGGAACAAACTGATCATTTTAAGTCGAAGTTAAATGCTTGGATGAATCAGTTAATTAGTGACGCCGAATCTACCATTAATCATATTCAAGAGGATTCAAATCAAGTAGCGGATATTAACGATAGAGCTACTTTAGAAGAAGAGTTTGCGTTAGAACTTAGAACACGTGATCGTGAAAGAAAACTGATTAGTAAAATCGAGAAAACGCTACATATAATCGAACTGGGTGATTACGGCTACTGCAAAACTTGTGGTGCAGAAATCTCTTTAGTGCGCTTGGAAGCGCGCCCTACGGCTGATGAGTGTATAGA
>JAPYQD010000115.1 GCA_029937335.1 Gammaproteobacteria bacterium | reverse complement strand
TCGAGTTGTGTATTATTGGCGTCTTTTTGTTCGACAATGGCTTGGATTTGATTGTTTTGCCTAATAATGCGACCATAGCCTGTGGGGTTGTCTAACACGACAGATAGTAATGCCACGCCACTTTTTTGCGCTTGATTAATTAAATCCTCTAAGGTTGATTGCTCAATTAGTGGCACATCACCATACAGCACTAAAGAAATTGAATCATCATCAATACTTGGCATGGCCTGGGCAACTGCATGTCCCGTACCAAGTTGCTGTGCTTGCTCTACCCAATTAATAGAATCATCATTAATGGTTTGGCGCACTTGGTCACCACCAAAGCCATACACCACGTGTACTTTTGAACATAACTGCTGCGCTTGTGCGAGCACATGCCCGAGCAGGGTTTTGTCTGACAGTATTTGTAAGACTTTTGGTTTCGATGAGTTCATGCGCGTGCCTTTGCCCGCCGCAAGAATAATGCCGTGAATTTGAGTCATAATAATGTGCTAGAAATCTTCAACAATGGGGTTTTGGTCAAGATAAGTTTTAGTAACACCCGGCGCAATAAAACTGATTGTACCCATCACTTGTCCATTTTTACGGCCCACACTATAAGTAGCAGCGCGCATGTGGATAGGTGCATCTTTAAATATTTCTGTAAAGTTGCGCGCTTTGCGTGATTGGGTTTTAAACTCATCTTTACTGATGAAGGTATATTTAATGTTGTGCTTTTGATAGGCCCTGTTTTCAAAATCAGCAATCATTTTAGTGAAATCATTTTTAGCAAAAGTATTGCTACTGATTTCAATAATGTCTAAACGTTCTTTATCATTTTCAATGAGGACTAGATCAAACTGAGTTTTCATCACATGGAACATTTTTTTGATTTTGCTGACATCACTCAGTGGCATCATTAATACGATAGAAACTAGACGATCGTTTAAAAAGCGAAAAGCAATCTCGGTATTCTCGCCCGATAGAGAGTGGTTTTTCATACACAGCGTACCTTGCTCATATTTGGCACTGCAGTCTTCTAGTACGTGTGCTTTTTGCAAGTAAGCCTTGGGCGTACCAACGATATATTGCTTGTATAAGCGAATTTGCTCTGCAGCAATGCTAGCGCTGCAGAGCAATAAGAACAAACCCAGTAGTGTTAAACGTTTCATAGCTATTTTGCTAAATTGATTACTTCCTATTATAAGAGGACTTGGTATAAAAAATACAATAAAATCAAACACCATGAGCGATAGTTGTTATCACTGTGGATTGCCCGTAACTCGTGTTAATAAAGTTGAGGCGACAATTAAAAACACTCAGCAATATTTTTGTTGTGTGGGTTGTGCTAGTGTTTGTCAAACCATTCATGACAGTGGTTTAGGTGCTTTTTATGATCAACAAACTTCATCACTCTTGCCGGCAGTTGATTTAGAGTATCCGTTAGAATTTTATGATTCACTTGTTTTCCAACAACCATTTTTAGAATCAGCTGATTCAGGTGATAAAACCATCACACTGATCAGCGATACCATTCATTGCGCTGCCTGTGTTTGGTTGATTGAGCGCGCGCTTAGCGCAATGGATGGCGTTGTTTGGGCGCGAGTAAATCTAACCGACAAGCGCATTCGTATTCGCTGGAAAGATGAAGAAATTAATCTATCATCGATCATGCAAGCATTGGCTGATTTGGGTTATGCGGCAATGCCGTACGAGCAAAATGTTGCTGAAGCGGCGCAACAACGTAAAAATAAAGCCATGCTTTATCGCATCGGTTTTTCTGGATTTACAATGATGAATCTTTTGTGGATCTCGATAGCCATGTACACCGGCGCTAGTGGTGGCCAGTATCATGGGTATTTTCAATGGTTGGGCTTCGCATTGGCAACCCCTACTTTATTTTATGCGGGCTATCCATTTTTGAAAAATGCTTATTTTGGTGTTAAGAACCGTTATATGAACATGGATGTGCCGATTAGTATTGGTGCGCTGACAACCTATTTTTATTCGGTGTATGTATTGTTAGGTTTCTCTGCCAAAGGCGAGGTGTACTTCGACACAGTGGTTAACTTCATTTTTGTGATTTTAATTGGCCGATACTTAGAAGCTTCTAGTAAAAAATCTGCTTTATCAGCTTCCACCAGTCTGCAACAATTACAGCCCAATATTGCATTGGTTAAGACAGATGAAGGTGAACTCATCAAACCCATTAGCACCATTGAGGTTGGTGATATTGTCTTAATCAAGCCGGGTGAGCGTATTGCTATTGATGGTGTGGTGCGTCTAGGCGCTGGCGAGGTTGATGAGTCGTTACTCAGTGGTGAGTCGTTACCAATTAGTAAGCGTGTGGGCGATGATGTGTTTGCTGGCACGCTTAATATTAACGGTAGTTTTGAGGTGGAAGTTACGCAGCTGAGTAAGCAATCAGCACTTGCTCAAATTGTGGATTTAGTCGAAAACACCCGAGCCAACAAGAGCCGCATTGTTTGCACAATTGACCGCATTATTCCTTATTTTGTTTGGACTACCTTGGGTCTAGCCGTTATCACTTTTTTAGTTTGGTCACCAACCGATTTTGACTTAGCGCTACTTAGCGCCACCAGTGTATTGATTATTACCTGCCCTTGTGCCTTTGGATTGGCCACACCAATGAGCATTGCCGTTGCCAGTGGCAGCGCCGCAAAACGTAATATACTCATTAAAAATGGCGATGCCCTTGAAGTGTTGAGTAAAGTCAAACATGTCGTATTTGATAAAACTGGCACCCTGACGCT
>JAPYQD010000114.1 GCA_029937335.1 Gammaproteobacteria bacterium | reverse complement strand
TTTTTTTTGATATTGCTCATAATGAACGCTTAATTATTAGTATATCATTATATTCAAATAGTCAAAAAAAAACTTGTAATCATTGACAGTGATGGTATAACAGTAATTTTGGGCAATAAAAACAAGGAGAGAGTAGTGAAAAAATTAGTAATGTTATTTGGATTTTTATTAAGTTTTAATGTATTCGCCAACATTCCAGCACTAGGTGCTAATGCGACAGAACCACAGAAACAAGTTATTCGTGACGGTGCACAAGATTTTTGTGACGGTAAAGAAGACGACGAAAAAGAAGAATGTGTAATGGATTTCTTCGCTAATCATAACTTGGAAGAAGAGCCGAGCTGCGATTAATTAACAACAGAATTCTTATCCCTTGTCTTCCTGAGGGGGTTAATAATAACAACTCAATAATGAGTTATTTTTTATATATAAAGAGGAGAGAAGTATGAAACTTCAAACATTAGTAGTAAGTGCTGCATCAGTAGCATTATTAGCATCAACGGCTGTAACAGCTAAGCCAGTTGGTATCGTTAAAGGTGTTATGGACGTTGCGGGTATTTCACGTAACCAAGATAACGCTAACTTAATTGATCCAGCGTTTGCAAAGACATCACGTCCTTGTCCACCATTCTGTATTCAACCAACAGCACCGTTCGCGCCTGCAGCAGTTGAAACAGTAACTGAACTAGACGTAATTCATGCAGCACGTGATTCTGCTGGTGGCGACACTTCAGTATTGGTTGTTGATGCGCGTACACCGGGTTGGGTTAAGAAAGGTACAATCCCACACGCAGTAAACGTTCCATTTACAAAGCTTAATTCTAAGGCATTAGCCAAAGATCCTATGGCTGTTGTTGAGTTGATGGTTGAAACATTTGGTGTTAAAGATCTTGACGGCGTATTAGATTACGACGGTGCTAAGACTTTATACTTGTTCTGTAATGGTTCATGGTGTGGTCAGTCTCCAGCTTCAATTAGAGCATTGTTGACGATGGGTTACCCTGAAAACAAGATTAAGTACTACCGTGGTGGTATGAACGCTTGGAAATCTTTAGGTTTAACAACTAAATAATTGATTTAAAAGGTGCTTACTTGTAAGCGCCTTTTTTAACTTTAGGAGATTATTATGAAAACTAAATTATTAGTATTGGCAGTTGCTTCGACATTTGCTTTAGGCGCTCAAGCCGACTATTTAGGTGCGGACCATAACTGGAATAACGGTTCTTCTGCAGTAAATAAGGCTGGAAAACCAGTTGGTATCGTTAAAGGTGTGTTGGAAGTTGCGGGTATTTCTCGTAATGCAGATAACGGCAACTTAGTTGATCCGGCATTTGCAAAGACTTCACGTCCTTGTCCACCATTCTGTATTCAGCCAACTGAACCATTTGCACCAGCGGCAGTTGAAACAGTAACTGAGTTAGATGTGATTCATGCAGCACGTGATTCTGCGAATGGCGACACTTCAGTATTGGTTGTTGACGCACGTACACCGGGTTGGGTTAAGAAAGGTACAATCCCACACTCAGTAAACGTTCCATTTACAAAGCTTAATTCTAAGGCATTAGCCAAAGATCCTATGGCTGTTGTTGAGTTGATGGTTGAAACATTTGGTGTTAAAGATCTTGACGGCGTATTAGATTACGACGGTGCTAAGACTTTATACTTGTTCTGTAATGGTTCATGGTGTGGTCAGTCTCCAGCTTCAATTAGAGCATTGTTGACGATGGGTTACCCACAAAGTAAGATCAAATACTACCGCGGTGGTATGAATGATTGGAAATTGTTGGGCTTAACAACTAAATAGTTGTTGACCATTAGTTTGAAGAGAGGGGCGTTAATAGCGTCCCTTTTTTTTGCCTTAAATTTAACCGTTGTTGCTGGTGATCCGGCTGATACTTGGTATCAAATTGGTTATGATTACTCCCAGCGTGGGCGTAATACTGACGCTTTTAAATGGATGTTGAAAGCTGCAAATGCTGATCATGCTGCTGCGCAGAATAATATTGGCCTGAGTTATTTACATGCCTTAGGTGCAACAAAAAATGAAAAAACTGCTTTTTCTTGGTTTGATAAAGCCGCTAAACAAGGCTTGCCTTACGCTCAAAGTGAGTTGGCAATGCTCTATTATGAAGGTAGAGGTGTTGAGAAGGATACGCAAAAGGCGTATGATTGGTGGTTAAGTGCTGCCAAACAAGAAGATGAGTATGCGCAATTTAATCTGGCTTCGTTGTTTTTAGATCAAGGCGATATTAAACAAGCCTACTATTGGTTCAACAGAGCCAGTAACAATAATCACCCTGAAGCGAAAGTAGCTTTAGAAAAATTGAGAGAGAAATATGTTGAATAAAATACTAGTAACCTTAACTTTAATGTTATCACAAGCAGGTTTTGCTTTATTTAGTTTGGATGATTTTCCTAAGTTTCCAAGTCTGTCAAAAATTGGAGATTTTGATCCTTCTGTATTGCAGAGAACTTTTAACCAATTTACCAATGATAAACCAGACTTTGAGCGTGAAACACGCATGATAGGAGAAATCGAAGAAGCGGTGATGGATGGTGATGTTGAATACCTTCCGCTCGCAGAAGATAAAGAAGTTTTTAGTATTTATATGGAGTCAGATACCGACACCCCTAAAGGTGGCGTTATTATCCTGCATTCTCGTGGTTATCATGCGAATTGGTCCAATACAATCAAGCCGCTTAGGGTTGGTTTGGCAGAAAAAGGTTGGCATACGCTTTCGGTACAAATGCCAG
>JAPYQD010000113.1 GCA_029937335.1 Gammaproteobacteria bacterium | reverse complement strand
ATTCACGGCCAATCCTACACCTTCTCAGGCATCGGCATTTACCACCCAGACTTATTTAAATCGCATTTAGAGTTTGAGCAAAAATTACCGCTCTACCCTATTCTTAAAGAAGCCATCGCCAACGGAAAACTCAGTGGCGAACATTATGACGGCTATTGGCAAGATGTCGGTACACCGGAACGCTTAGAACTGGCTATCAACAGATAAAAACCACTAAAATTAGTCATTTGAAAAATTTCCCAAATTTTTAGATTATGAAATAGGCCTTGCCTATTTCATAACTACTTCAGCCATATTTTGAATAAAAATATCACTTTTCAGCATTAAAACATGGGTTTTTAATAATTTTTAAAGACATAAAATCTTTCTAACTTAAGAATTTAAGTGATTTTGATTATTTCCGATATTTTTCAAAAAATAATTCGCGTAAAATGATTTTTGGTAGTGCTAAGGGTGCGCCGACAATGAGTGGTTATGAACTCCGCCAGGTCCGGAAGGAAGCAACGGTAATAATTTTTTCATGTGTTGGATGTTATTCTTGGTGCTGCCACTTTTATTTAAAGTAAACTATTTTAATGAGTCAACATTATCAAGTTTTAGCCCGTAAATATCGCCCTCACACTTTCAGTGAAATGGTGGGTCAAACACACACAGTCAAAACACTCATTAACGCGCTTGATGCTGATAGCTTACACCATGCTTTTTTGTTTACCGGTACGCGTGGTGTCGGCAAAACCACCATTGCTCGAATATTCGCCAAATCTATCAATTGTGAAGTGGGTGTTAGCTCTAAACCTTGTGGAAAATGCCCTACTTGTATTGAAATTGACCAAGGTCAATCGGTTGACTTAATTGAGCTAGATGCTGCTTCGCATACTGGTGTAGATAACATGCGCGATATTTTAGAAAATGCGCAGTACATGCCGACTAAAAACCGCTACAAGATTTACCTAATTGACGAAGTACACATGCTCTCAAAAAGTAGTTTTAACGCACTGCTAAAAACTTTGGAAGAGCCGCCAGAACACATTAAATTTTTGCTGGCAACCACTGATCCACAAAAATTACCCGTAACGGTACTTTCACGTTGTCTGCAATTTACTTTGCAAAAACTCACGCATGAAGAGATCTTGGGTCAGCTCAAGTTTATTATGGAAGCTGAGGGATTTGAGTATGAAGAATTAGCCCTTAGTCAGATCGCTGATTTTGGCAATGGCTCTATGCGTGATGCCTTAAGTTTGCTTGATCAATCCATCTCTTATGGTAATGGCACGGTGATGATTAAAGACATTAAAGCCATGCTCGGCTTGGTGCATCATGATGATATTCTTGCCTTGGCTACACATTTGTTTAATCAAGACGCCAAAGCAGTGATTAACTTTGTTAAAGAGTTATCTCATAAAGGTGAAGATTTGACTCACGCTCTTAAAGATTTAACCAGTCTTTTTCATCAAATATCGATTGCGCAGATTATTGACAATACGCAAATTTCTAACGAGATTAAAGCCTTGGCAACGCAAATTTCTAATCAAGATTTACAGTTGTTTTATCATATGGCAATTAACGGCTCTAAAGATATGCCACTGGCACCGAGTGAACAAATTGGCTTTGAAATGACACTACTCAGAATGTTGGCGTTTCATAGTCAAACTGAAGTTTTAGCAGAAAAAAAAACACCTAAATTAGCCGAGAAGCCTAAAACCAAGACAGCACCTAAAGCCAAACCACCGGTAGAATCTAAGCCAAAAACCCTTAAGAAAACCAAGCAAGACACCCCAAAAGCAACGCTTAATATTAGCTCGCAACAACAATGGGAAGATCTGACTAAGTCGCTCAAATTTAATACGGCATCTCGCATGCTACTAAAAAACACTTTGCTTGATAGTGCCGATAATCAGACTTTAATACTCAATCTGGATGAACAATTTTCAAGCTTACTGACCGATAATATTCAACGTGCAATCCAAACTATATTGCAAGCGAATTTTGGAAAACTCACACTTCAAATTAACCTTAATAAGCTTACAACGAAAACCTTAGCACAAAAAGAAACGCAAGCCAATAATGAAAAAATAGCCGCTATGCAGAAAACTTTTATGAAAGATGAAGGCGTACAAAAATTACAACAAACCTTTAACGCAAAGGTTGATATCAATAGTATTAAGGAGATAGGAAATGTTTAAAGGCGGAATGGCTAGCATGATGCAAAAAGCCCAAAAAATGCAAGAAGACATGCAACAAGCTCAAGCAGAAATCAAAAACCTAACAGCGACTGGCAAAGCCGCTGGTGGTGCAGTGCAAGTCACTATTAATGGTGAGCATCAAGCCACTAACCTTCAAATTGATGAAGGTGTCATGGATGATAAAGACATGCTGGAGGATTTAATTCTTACCGCTATTAATGATGCCACCAAACAAATCGCTGATGCGTCAGCTGCCAAAATGCAAAGTGCGACTGGTGGTATGAAATTGCCTGGCGGCATGAACTTACCCTTCTAATGATTGAAACACTCAACAAGGCTTTTTGTGCACTGCCGGGTGTTGGTAACAAAACTGCGCAGCGCTTTGTTTATCATCTATTAGAGCGTAACCGTGAAGGCGGGTTCGAGTTGGCCAAAGCCTTAGTAGATGCCATGGAACACGTCAAGCATTGCTCATCATGCCGCACACTGAGTGAAAAAAATATTTGTAATATCTGTGCTAACACTGTGCGTGACTCATCACAACTTTGTATTGTTGAAACCCCAACTGATATTCATGCC
>JAPYQD010000112.1 GCA_029937335.1 Gammaproteobacteria bacterium | reverse complement strand
AGTGCCTTTAAGTGGTGATTTGATTTCATTATGTTACTAAACTTGGTGTACAAGGCAAAGAATTCACAGACTATTGATGAGTCTTGTACAATCTATATTAAGTATTAAGGAGTTTAGAATGAAAGCTTTAGTTAAAAAACATGCAAAAGAAGGGATCTGGTTGGAAGATGTACCAATGCCAGAAGTGGGCAATAATGACGTTTTGGTGAAAATCAAAAAAACCGCCATTTGTGGTACTGATATTCACATTTACAAGTGGGATGAATGGGCACAAAAAACCATTCCTGTGCTAATGACAACGGGTCATGAATTTGCAGGTGAGATTGTAGAGATTGGATCAAATGTGACTGATCTTCAAGTAGGTGATATTGTTTCAGGCGAGGGGCATATTACTTGTGGTCGTTGTCGTAATTGTTTGGCAGGGCGTAAGCATCTTTGCCCTAATACCATTGGTATTGGTGTTAATCGTACGGGTTGCTTTGCCGAGTATTTATCCATTCCTGCAGAGAATGTTTTTAAGCCATCTCAGGAGATTTCAACAGATCTATTAGCGTGTTTTGATCCTTATGGCAATGCAGTACATACTGCATTGTCTTTTAACATGGTAGGTGAAGATGTGCTGATCACTGGTGCTGGCCCAATTGGTATTATGGCAGCAATGGTGGCTATGCATGCCGGTGCACGGAATATTGTGATTACTGATCTTAATCAATATCGCTTAGATTTAGCCAAAAAAGTTGCGCCAAAAGTGATCCCAATTAACGTGAGTAAAGATTCAATAACGCCAGAATTCATGCAAGAGTTGGGTATTTTTGAAGGCTTTGATGTCGGCTTAGAAATGTCAGGCTCACCACACGCATTTGGCGATATGTTAAATTTAATGATTAACGGTGGCAACATTGCCATGCTCGCTATTATGCCTTCAGGTTCAGGTATTGATTGGGATCAGGTAGTTTTCAAAGGCTTAACCATTAAAGGTATTTATGGCCGTGAAATTTTTGAGACTTGGTACAAAGGCTCAATGATGGTACAAAGTGGCTTGCCATTAGAAGATATTATTACCCATCGTTTTCACTACACCGATTTTCAAAAAGGTTTTGATGCGATGCTCTCAGGTGAGTCTGGCAAAGTGATATTAAATTGGGAAGACTAATCAAGGATTTATTATGAGTTTTAAAAGTGCCAAACAAAGTATTGCAAAAGATTTAAAAGAGATTGAAGCAGCAGGCTTATGGAAGACAGAGCGAGTCATTGCTTCTGAGCAAAAAAACGAAATCACCCTTGAGGATGGCTCGGAAGTAATTAATATGTGTGCCAATAATTACCTAGGATTGGCTAATAATCCTAAGGTTATTCAAGCAGCCAAGGACAGTTTTTCTCAATGGGGTTTTGGGCTCTCATCAGTGCGTTTTATTTGTGGCACGCAAACCATTCATAAAACTCTAGAGCAAAAAGTTAGTGAGTTTTTAGGTATGGAAGATACCATTCTTTACGCCGCTTGTTTTGATGCGAATACGGGATTGTTCGAAACTATCTTAACCAATGAAGATGCGATTATTTCTGATGAGCTTAACCATGCCTCTATTATTGATGGTGTACGCCTATGCAAGGCTGCCCGTTATCGTTATAAAAATAACAATATGAATGATCTAAGGGTTAAGCTTACTGAGGCTAAAGATGCTGGCGCAAGACGAATATTGATTACTACAGATGGTGTATTTTCTATGGATGGTACGGTTGCACAGCTTGATAAGATTTGTGACTTAGCCGATGAGTTTGATGCGATGGTACATCATGATGATTGTCATGCAGTTGGCTTTATGGGTAAAACAGGTCGCGGCGTGCACGAATATTGTAATGTGATGGATCGGGTGGATATTATTACTGGCACTTTTGGTAAAGCACTTGGTGGTGCTTCAGGTGGCTACACTTCGGGCAGAAAAGAGATTATTGACATGTTGCGTCAAAGGTCACGACCATATTTATTTTCTAATACGTTGGCACCATCTATTTGTGCTGCATCACTTAAAGTATTGGATATGTTGTCCGAGTCAACTGAATTGCGTGATCGATTAGAGTCCAACACTCATTACTTTAGAAAGGGTATGCAGGAATCCGGTTTTGATGTAGATGATGGCGACCATCCAATTGTGCCAGTGATGCTGGGTGATGCAAATCTTGCACAAGAGATGAGTGAGAAATTATTAGAGAAGGGTATTTATGCGGTTGGATTTTTCTTTCCAGTGGTTCCTAAAGGTAAGGCAAGGATTCGCACTCAAATTTCTGCTGCACACACCAAGGATGATTTAGATAAGGCAATTAAAGCTTTTACGCAGACATTTAAAGAATTATCTGTTTGATTTAAAAAAATCATAAATTTTAGTAAAAATCATTAAAAAACCATATTTTTTATCAAAAATAGGCATAAATTAGCAACTTTTTACATAAAAATAGATAATTATTGGTATTTTTATGCTATTTTTAGATAGTTTTTAATATTTTATAACAAAAATCTAGCATTCAGCCAGTATTTCTTGCTTTATTTGTTGATATTTGTCACTTCCTTGCAATATTTTAATGATTTCAAGTGCAAAACAAATAGCAGTTCCAACACCTTGCGAGGTCATTACCTTGCCGTCTATTACTGTGCCAGTGTTTTTATCATAGCCCTTGCTGCGAATTTTATTTTCAATAGATGGATAGCAAGTAAAGTTATCGCTTAATACGCCGGCAGCATTAAGTGCATAAGGTGCGGCACAGATTGCACCAATAT
>JAPYQD010000111.1 GCA_029937335.1 Gammaproteobacteria bacterium | reverse complement strand
CAATAGCCGTGGTTAATAAGTGTGGACGAACCACATCACCACAAACAAAGAAGCCTGGCTTGTTAGGAACTTGGTAGTTTCTGTCAGCATCAATAAAGCCACGCTCATTAAAGAATGATCCATCAATACCTTCATTATCAACACCTTGACCAATCGCCGGAACAATTAATTCACATTCAACATCAAACTCAGAACCTTCAATTACTGTAGAGCCGTCATCTTCTAAACGTACATAACGTAATGCTGTAGCGCGGCCATCTTCACCCTTAATAACTTCGATTGGGCTTAATTGGCCCTCAATTTCAACACCTTCACGATTTGCATCGTCAATTTCTTCTTGTGCTGCTGGCATGTTCTCAATCGTAGAACGCGTTGTTAATAATACATCGGCACCTAGGCGCTTAGAAGTATCAACCACGTCATGCGCTGTATCATTAAAGATAATATGTTCAGGGCGATCTTTTTCAGGAACGTTAGCAATGTTACCTAAACGACGGGCAACTGACACAACGTCAATAGAAGTATCACCACCACCAATACAAATTACTTTACCAGTAATGTGTTGTAAACGACCTTGGTTATAAGCTTCAAGGAAAGCAACACCTGATACACAGTTAGTTGCATCGCCACCTGGAATTGGTAACGAACGACCACTCATTGCACCTAAGGCAAATAAAACTGCATCGTATTCTTTTTCTAATTCTTCAATAGTGACATCAACACCCACTTTGGTGTTCATTTTAGTCTCAACGCCCGTTTCTAAAATACGGTCAATTTCGTATTGTAATACGTCACGTGGCACACGATAATCAGGAATACCGTACATCATCATGCCGCCTAATTTTTCGTATTTTTCAAATACAGTGACTGCATGGCCTTGCTTGCGTAATTGTAATGCAGCGGTTAATCCACCACAACCACCACCAATAATTGCTACTTTTTTACCAGTAGGCTTAGCATCTATATTAAATTTAAAACCTTCTTCTTTTGCATTGTCACCAATGAATTGCTCAACCGCGTTAATACCAATCGTGTCTTCCACTTCGTTACGGTTACAACCATCTTCGCAAGGCGCAGGACAAACACGTCCCATGATTGATGGGAATGGGTTTGCATCTGTAGAACGCTTAAACGCGTACTCTTGCCATGACATATCACCGGGTGGCTTTTCCATGCCACGAACAATATCTAACCAACCACGAATATTGTGGCCTGATGGGCATGAACCCTGGCAAGGTGGTGTTTGTGCAACGTAAGTTGGACACTTATAAGTCGTGTCATTTTGGAAAATCTTTTGGTTCCATGGTACTGTGCCCATCTCATCACCTTCATCTTTAAACATTCTGAACGTGTGGTTATCACCTTTATAATTTTGTCCGTATGGATTCTTTTGCATGTCAACTCTCCTTAGCTATTATTCTGTTACTTCTTCAGCTTCTTGCGTTGCTGAATCGTCTGTTTGTGGTTTCTCCATAATGATTGCTTCACTCACTAACTGATGAGCACTGACAATCATGTATGGGTCAAAATCAAATTTTGGTAAAACTTTAGAAAACTGTGATTTACAAATGGCACAAATTGCAACCAATGTATTAACACCGTCTGTCTTTTCTACTTCTTTTAAAGCCTGCATTCTTGGCATTGCGCCCTTAATACGGATCTCCATTAAATCATCTGTTAACAAGCCGCCGCCGCCGCCACAACAAAACGTTGATTCTTTAATCGTAGAGCGCTCCATATCAACGTAGTTGTTACAAACCGCCTTGATAACTTCACGTGGCAAGATAAACTGACCATTTGGAATTCCGCCCATATTCGTTGCTCTAGCAACGTTACATGAGTCATGGAAAGTCACATTACGATCATCATTTGCAGATTTATCAAACTTTAGTTTATTGCGTTGGATTAAATCGTGTGTATATTCAATAATGTGCTGTGGTTGTGGGTAACGTGAATCTAATTGGTTTTGTAATTTCAAGGCATATTCGTCTGTTGCACCTGCACCAACACCAGTTAAAGTGTTCCAGAAACTATAAGCCACACGCCAAGCATGGCCACACTCACCAACCATCACACGAGACACTTCGAGATCTAGGGCTGCCTTACGAATACGCAATGCTGCCTTACGCATGATATCGTACGAACCAATAAACATACCAAAGTTTGCACCTTCTGAAGCATATGAACTCATGGTCCAACTAACGCCGTCTTCGTGGAAAACCTTACCATAACCAATTAGGCCGTCAATATGTGGCTCAGCAAAAAAGTCTGCTGATGGGGTAATGAGTAAAATCTCTGCACCCTTAACATCGAGTGGGTACTTAACTGCAATACCGGTTTCTTCTTCAATTTCTTCTTCAAGGTCGAGCAATGTGTCACGTAATGCTGGCTCAGGTAAGCCAAGGTTATTACCAATGGTAATCGCCTTACCTAAAATCTGGTTACAATATTTTTGTCCAACACCAACCGCGTCTAACACTTCACGAGCAGCCATTGAGATCTCAGCAGTATCAATGCCATATGGGCAGAATACCGAGCAACGACGACACTGTGAACACTGATGGAAGTAGTTATACCAGTCATCCAGCATTTCATCGTCAAGCTCTTTAGCACCAACCAATTTAGGGAAATGTTTACCTGCAAAAGTAAAATGACGACGATACACACTTCTAAATAAATCTTGGCGTGCAACTGGCATGTTCTTCGGATCAGATGAGCCCAAGAAGTAATGACACTTATCAGTACAAGCACCACACTTGACACACGAGTCTAAAAAGACTTGTACTGAACGATACTTAGATTTAAGCTCGCCCATTTTCTCAATCGCAACCTCTTGCCAATTGTCTACTTTTTCACCTGGAAAACCGAGTGGATTCTGAAATTGTTCAGATGACTTGAACGGGCCATCGCCCTCCA
>JAPYQD010000110.1 GCA_029937335.1 Gammaproteobacteria bacterium | reverse complement strand
GCTAAATTGGGTTTTTCAAAAGACCAAATTTCAATTTATAAAGATCAAGCAAAAATTGAACTCAAACTAAAACAACGCTCAAAAACCTACATAACACCAACACTCTTGTTGACTTTACAAGCTTGCAGTGACAAGGTGTGTCTACCGCCCACCACAATGACTTTAAAGCCTTAAGTAGTCTTGCTTAAACGTTTTACCCACCCAACAAAATCATGGTTAATCAAATATAAACAAGGTAGTAATACCAACGTCATTACAGTACCAAACAATAAGCCATAACCCAATGAGAGCGCCATCGGTTGTAAGATATAGTCAGTACCGCCAATACCATAAGCCAGTGGTATCACCCCTGCCAAAGTCGTGAGTGTTGTTAGTACGACAGCGCGTAGGCGGTCTTTCGCCCCTTTGACAACAAACCCATGCGCCGAAGCCGTGGTATCAACAACCTTTGCTTTTAAATAATTCAGATGTGAAACCAATACTAAAGAGTCATTCACAATCACCCCTACTAATGCCAACGTACCTAAAATTGCAAAAAAGCTTAAGGTTTCACCATGCAAGAAAAATGCCCAAATCACACCAATAACAGAAAAAGGAATGGCGCTCAGCACCAATAATGGCTGAGTATAAGAATTAAACAATAACACCAATAACAGAAAAATACCAAAAATTGCCATCACGAACGCTCGCTTAAAGCTGTCCATCGATTGCATGGTTTCTTTAGCACCGCCTTCTTTAATCACGCGAATATTTGGGAAATTACTGGTCAAATCTAAACGCTCTAAAGCTTCATCCATCACCCTACTTACAGTGGTAATTTCATCATCAACACTACCACTAACCAAAGTAGATCGTTGTCCGTTAAAGTGATTAAAATCTGGTTCGCCTTCAATTTGTCGAATGCTGGAGAATTGTGAAATCGGTACTAAATGACCTTTACGATTATTCACTTTTAAAGATTGAATAAAAGATTGTGAATGCAAACCATCGCCAAAATAAATTCTAAAATTCACATCATTTTGACCGTCGCGCATATCGGTAACATCAATACCCGTAAAGGCTGTTTTTAGATACTGACTAACCACAGAAAAGTCGATTTCCAATCGGGCCATTTTTTCAAAATCAAGCACCACTTCAATACGTGCTTTCCCTGGCTCATCATCGCGATTAACATTATCCAATCCATCGATTGATGACAAAATCTCCTCTAATTGGTCGGCGGCAACTTGACGCTGAATATGATCACTACCCACTAAATTAATCTCCACATCCTCGCCTTGTGGTGGACCAGGACGTCTAATGGAAAATTTGAGTTTTTCAGCTGCGGTAATTTCACCCACTCTTGCCTTGAGTTGCTTGAGTAACGCTTTAGAGGTTTGCGCTCTCTCGCTCGACGGGGATAGTTCAATAGTGAACCTGGCTACGTGGGTAAAATATTTACCCACATCAGAGGTAATTGATTCTAAGTCTTCACCTACAACCTCACTAATCAAGGCTTCTATTTGCTCACTAACCGATTCAGTGTAACCGAGCGAGCTACCTGCAGGCATTTGTAATCTAGCACTAATGGTATCGACACCAATCGCAGGAAATAAAACAAACTTCATATTGGTCTTAGCAAAATACAATGAAGCCGCCAACATCAATGCGAACACTATCACCACCATATAACGCCACTTAAGTACTGCACTCAAAAAACCTTCAAACCATGTTTCAACTGCATCAAACCAATGATTGGCTTTAATCTTTTCATGCGAGCTGGCTAAATGCGCTGGCAAGGCGATAGACACTTCTAAAAATGACAATAACAATGCAAAAATCACCACAATTGGAATCACATAAATAAATTTACCCATGGTGCCACCCATCAAAAACATCGATGAAAAGGCTAAAATGGTGGTTAAAATAGTAGTAATCACCGGCATAATCACATGTTTAAAGCCCCGTGTTGCTGACTCGAATCGATCTTCTCCACGTTGTTTGTGATGATGAATACTCTCTGCCACAATAATAGAGTCATCCACCACAATACCCAACACTAGAATCATTGCCGCTAATGAAACCAGGTTAATAGTCTCACCACTTGCGCCCAATAGTGCCACTGTACCCAGTAGGCTTACCGGCAAACTGACCGCCACCCAAAAAGCAGTTTTAAATGAGAGGAAAGCACCTAATACAATTAGCACCAATAGCAAGCCCATCATGCCATTATTGGTCACAATTTTTAAGCGATTACGCACATATTTAGACATATCTGAGGAATAAAAAATTTGGAGTTGATTGTCATACTTACCATTAAGATCGGTAATTTTTTCTTTAACCAAGTCAACTGTGGTGATGACATCAGCTTGGGCTTGTTTTCGTACCCGTAAAATAAAGCCTTTTTTGCCATTCACGCGAATGATAGATTTCTCCTCAACATTGCCACTTTCAATCTGAGCAATGTCTTTTAGACGAACAATAGGCCCCTGGAAAGTTGACTTAATAATCACATCACCCACTGATTCAGCTTGATCAAACTTAGCCAACACCACAATGATTTTTTCATCCCTTTCGCTGTGATTTTGCCCAACGGTATAACGTGCATTGCGTTTAGCAATAGAATCTATAATTTGCGGTAGGGAAAGTTTATGCTGATAAAGTTTGTTTGGATTGATTCTAATTTGTATTTCCCGATCTAAATAACCATCCTTAACCACTTCGGAAACACCGTCAACTAACTCAAGAGAATCAGCAATATTATCAGTAATTTGTCTTAGCTCAGCATAAGATAAATCTGGAGCGCCAATGCTAATTTTAATAATACTTTTTCTAGAAGTTTTCTGGTCGCGTACATTGGGTAAGTTAGCCACTTCAGCTGGCAAAGATTTAATGCGATTAACCGCATTTCTGATGTCTTGTTTGAGTGTATCAATATCGCCCACATCTTGAGACAA
>JAPYQD010000109.1 GCA_029937335.1 Gammaproteobacteria bacterium | reverse complement strand
GTCCAGATTAGACCGTTGGTGGCATCATTGAGCTTTTGTTGCAGCTCAAACATTTGTTTAATATGATTCATAATATTCTAACTATAGTTTTTTATTTTCTGACAAAATATTTGAATATTATAAATTGCTTTTGTAATGGTTATAATTATTCTAAATTATTATTAATAATTACACATGAATGACCAAGAATTAGTTTTTGCCTTAATTGCCACACTATTCGTATTTTTTGCTTACAATCGATTTCGCTATGATGTAGTGGCTTTTGGTGCTTTGGCGATAGCCAGTATTATCGGTGTCGTACCAAAGGAAGAAGTATTTTCTGGGTTTGGCCACCCTGCTGTGATTATTGTAGCCCTGGTGTTGGTCGTTGGTCGTGGCCTAGTTTATGCTGGCGTCGTGGAGTTAATTACTCAAAAACTGGCTAAATTTATTAGTGGTATTGGCTCACAAATTGCAGTGATGGGCAGTGCCGCCGCCCTACTCTCTAGTGTGATTAATAACATTGCAGCACTGGCAATTTTGATGCCATCAGACATTCAGCTTAATAAAAAAGCTAAACGTAATCCCGCCTTAACACTCATGCCACTTTCATTTGCTTCAATATTAGGCGGTATGGTCACCATGATTGGAACCGCACCCAATGTAGTGATTGCCACTTATCGAGGTGAAACATTGGGCACGCCTTATACAATGTTTGATTTTGCTTACGTGGGTTTAGTGGTCGCCATTGCTGGTGTTGCGTTTATTGCACTTATTGGTTGGCGTTTTATTCCCAGCACTGCTGGCAATCAAAAATCTTCAAATGATTTTGAAGAAATAAAATATGTTGCTAATGCGAGATTGGTAGAGGACTCAATCATTCTTGGAAAAAGACTTAATGAAGTCTGTAAATTATGCGACGAAGCCAGTGTGTATATTCTTGGTGTAATGAGGGATGGTGAATTATTTGAAGGTTCTAGAAATAATTTATTACTCAGATCTGGTGATTTATTGGTGTTAGAGGGTGGCGCTCATAATATCGATCAGTTTGTTGTCAGTACTAAAACTAAGCACACCACTGCAGGTGATCGTGAAAAAGAAATAGGCCTGCAATCATTGGCCGAGATTGTTGTACCATCAGACTCAATGATTGTTGGAAAAACAGCGATTACTTTAGGGCTTTTAAGTCATAAAAACACTGCGCTACTAGGTATTTCTCGTCATGGTGAGAGTATCATTGATCACGTTAGAAAAACACCGATCAAGGTAGGTGATGTTCTACTGATTCATGGTAATAGCGGTGATATCAATGACGTTATTGAATGGTTAGAATGCTTACCATTAGCGCAACGTGGTTTAGAAATACCTGAGCGTAAAAAGGCCTGGCAAGCGATAGTGTTATTTGCACTAGCTATTATTATTTCTAGTTTGGGATACGTCTATCTCCCAGTGGCTTTGTCAGTAGTGATATTGTTATATTTGGCTTTAGGAATCGTACCCACACGAGAAGCATACAAATCCATTAGTTGGCCAATTTTAGTTTTATTAGGATCGCTAATACCCATTGGTAATGCACTCAATGATACGGGTGGTGCAGCGACCATCGCCAGTGCAATCACCAGTCTTACCGAAGGCTTCCCACCAGTGGTAATTTTGGCGATATTAATGATTATCACGATGACATTATCTGATGTACTTAACAATGTAGTTACTGTGCTTATTGCAGCGCCAATTGCGGTTGGACTTGCGCAGCAACTAGGTGTTAATCCTGATTCGTTTTTAATGGCGGTAGCAGTTGGCGCTTCGTGTGCATTTTTAACACCAATTGGTCATCAAAATAATTCATTAATTTTGGGTCCTGGTGGTTATAAATTTGGAGACTACTGGCGATTAGGATTGCCACTGGAGATTGTTGTTGTATTAACAGGTGTACCTGCTATTTTATTTTTCTGGCCATTGTAAATAATGTTAATTAATTGCGATCTTGGCGAATGTTTAATACCCAACCCTGATGCAGATATTATGTCGCTCATTGATATGGCTAATATTGCTTGTGGTGGGCATGCGGGTGATGATGAAAGCATGGTTAAAACCATTAAACTTGCTAAAGAAAATAACGTCAAAATTGGTGTACATCCAAGCTATGAAGATCAAGCTAATTTTGGGCGTGTTAGTTATCAGCTGAATGATGATGAGTTGTACGATTTAGTTTATCAACAAGTTTCACACTTTCAAAAGCTTTGCCATAACAACAACTCACCCCTTGAATATGTAAAACCACATGGTGCGTTGTATCATGACATGATGGAAAAACCATTAGTATTAGCTGTAATCTGTAGGGTAATTAAAGCTGTTGATGAAAATCTAAAGTTAGTGGTACAAGCCGGTGTTAAAAATTTCGGAAAAAATGAGAATGTGACTTTTTTGTATGAAGTTTTTGCTGATCGAGGCTATGATGGTATTGAAATGCTTGTGCGTGGCGAGCAAGGTGCGGTTTTAGATAAGGCTGACACCATTGTTAAACAATATCAGCGATTTTTAAATGAAAAATCTTTTAAAATCGATACAATTTGTTTCCATAGTGACAATTTAGCCTCTGTAGAGGCGCTAACAAGGCTAAAAAATGCATAATATCGTTTCAGCGGGGGAAAACGCGCTACTGATTTATTTTGGCGATAAGATTGATGCTACGTTGCCTGGAAAAATCGGAAATTTTGCAAATCAGCTAAAAAACACCCTAAGTGACGTTATTGTTGACTTAATTCCGTCTTACACTTCACTACACGTAAGTTACGATCTTAATAAAATTACAGAGCAAGATTTACGTACACAAATTGAACAATGTTTAACCCAACAAGAAAGTCAATCAAGCGTATTAGAGTCAAATACCACGCACATTCCTGTTTATTATGGATTGGAAGTTGGCTTAGATCTTGAGCGACTATTGGCAGAAAAAAACCTAGATTTAGAC